>CAZUWO010000006.1:0-53831 GCA_964623995.1 uncultured Prevotella sp.
TAATATAATCAAAAGACAGAGGACATTGAGAGCCCAACGCCCCCTATCTTTGATTTGCAAGTATTTTTAATTAATATCCGTTGGTTCCGTATTCATCTGGATTAGCTATTTGGTTAAGCAATTCCTGAGGAATAGGACGCACATACCATTTCGTCTGATATGCGTTTCCGGCAATATTCTTTCTAGTGCCATTGAGATACTCTGACGTAAGCAGCCCCATACGCTTGAGATCATACCAGCGTAGGTTCTCACCGCAAAGCTCACGTGCACGTTCCTTAGCCAAGAAGTCTATGTTCATGGCCTCACTACCCACCTCCATCATTTTAGCATTTGTAGAAAGAGCCGCATGCTTACGTACCGCATTAAGCCACTCTAAACCTTGAGCCTGATTGTGTCCGGAAAGAATTGTAGCCTCAGCACCAAGGAGATAAATGTCTGTAAGACGAATGATTGGGAAGTCATTTAACGACTGTTGGTTTGAGTTACAATACTTCAACGGTGACAGTTTCTTCAAAGATGGCCACATGCCACGATAATAAGAGCTAACGCCAGTTGCACCAGTCTCGCGCATATATGCAATAGTATCGTTGGTCTGATCACCATCAAGAGAAGGGGTTCCGGCAACAAGATACTTCTTCTTGCTTGCCCAAGTCCTGTCAACAGGGAAGTTAGGCGTGTACATACCTAAAGCTCCGGCCTTATCTTCAAGTTCGAAGACCTCTTTGGTTACAGAGGTAGTAGCATCAGCATAATAATTTAAGCCGGGATACGAAGCTTTGAGTTGTTCACCTGTTGCCACATTACCCGTGATAGTATAGCGTGAAGTGTAAGCCGGATTCTTATAAACGTTATTATAATTAAACTGTGATACAGTATCCTTAAGATAAGCCTTCATTGTTGAATACGGTACAGTGAAAGACGACGAAGCGATGAAATACTTATAGTAGAATGAATCATCGAAACGCGTATCAGGAGTCCAATCATCTTTACGTTGCAGATTCTTTGAAGAGGTAGATATACCATCATAAACTATACTATGGGCATCAGCATAGCTTGGACGTGGATCAAAGCAATCGACAAGGAGATAAAGCGTAGGACGAACACGGTTTGTATTGGAACGTCCATAGCGTATACCCGTACCTGAAACACCAAATTCACCGGCTGCAGACATATTGGTCATGTAGTACTGACGCGTACGACCACGGTTCCATCCTTCAGGATTATAGCCTCCTATATGGTCGATTGCCTCAAGGAAAATAAACTCCTGATTGTTCTTGTTATTGTCTCCTGACCACTCCTTGGTTGAACCCGAAGACGTTGCATCCGACTCATACAGCTTGTATGGGCTCTCGTTGATAACGATTTGTGCATACTTGTAAGCCGAATCAGCGCACTGAACGGTTGTATATTTCACTGGAGTAGCAGCATCTGCAGTAATCTGACTCACCCATTTTGTCTTACCATCAGGATTTTCCGCCTTATCCCGTTCCAGTCGTGTGCGTTGTATCCAGGCCTTGCAGAGCATAGCGGCAGCCGCATATTTAGTTGCACGGCCGCGTTCCTCACCTTGAGTAACGGGCAGATAGCGATAAGCAAAATTCAAATCGGATATAATCTGATCGTAAATTTCCTCTTCTGTATTGCGATAAGCAAATTCACGGGCACCAGCCTCAGCCATAGAAGTTGTAGTAAGGGTAACACCGCCCCACTGTTCTACAATATGCCAATAGGCAAAAGCACGCATAAAGTAAGCTTCAGCCACCTTTGACTTGATTATGGAATCACTGTATTCTGTACATTTGTCTTGATAATAGATGGCCGTATTGCAATAAGCGACGATGGCATAAAGCGCTTTCCAGACTACCTTGTTTGGTCCGACCTCAGTAGTCCAACCATTGTTATTGACGCATTCTGCCCATCCTCCGCCTGATGACATCCACAGATCCGAGCAGTTCTCCATCATGGCAATGCCGTCTTCCTTACCATATAGGTAATACAGGTTTTCATAACAAGCATTAATCAAGCCGTCATAACCGGAAGCCGTTGTGTATACGGCATCTTGGGCCAGTTGGGACTTGTATTCCTCATCCAAGCTGCAAGCCGTAAGAGAAGTTATGGCAAGAGCAGCATAAATATATTTCGATAATTTCATTTTTCTGATGTTATTATGAGTTTAGAAAGATACATTCACACCGAAGACGATTGTCTTGTAAAGAGGGAATTCAGAAGATGTATTCTCCGGATCAAGTCCCTTCATCATATCATCTTTACAGAATATGAATGGATTCTGTATGGTTCCATAGATACGCATCTGGCTCATGCCCAGCTTCTTGAGAATATTGCGTGGCATTGAATATCCTAGTGTAATGTTCTTAATTTTTACGAACGAGCCGTCAACATATTGCAAAGCCTCCTTGGCCTGACTGGAAACGCCGAGCTTAGCCAACGGGAAAGCGTTGGTTGGATTAGAAGCCCTCCAGTAATCAAAGTCCTTTGGCTGGTTAAGAGCATTGACATATCCGAGCAAATCGCCATTAGACATGAAGCCCCAACGCATAACAGCCTGGATTGACAGGTCAAAGCCCTTATACTGGAAGTTGTTGGTAAAGCCTATCGTAAAGTCAGGTTGCTTATGTCCAAGAATCTGTTTGTCCTTTGCACTTACAGAATAGTAGTTCTCGTCAACAATGGAAGTCGTTGTCTTACCATTCTCATCGGTAGTGGTAACAAGCGTACCCTGACGATAATAAGTCTTGTTGCCGTTCTCATCAACTGAATAATAAGCGCCATGACGAGTGCGAGGAGTACGCTCACTGGTTAGCCTGTTGTAGTCGTAGCCCTCATAAGAGTAATCCGGATCCCAAATAAGCCCATTGGCTGCCAAACGCACCTGACCCGGATAGAGCCCGAAGCAGATTGCCTTATCGGCATCATCTGTCTGCCAAATTCCCTCTTTCTTGTATCCATAATATGTCTTTACAGGATTGTCAATAAAGAGACCCAGTGCAATAAGTTCGTCAACAGTAGTATTATTGCCCATGTCTATCTTCTTGAGTTTCTCCACATTCTTTGCGAAAGTAAATGTAGAGGTCCACTGGAAGTCCTTGGTTATGATGTTACGGGAATTCAACGTGAGCTCAATACCTTTATTTAATGTCTTGGCTATGTTAGACATCATGGTATAATTGTTCTTGGCATTGTACACACCATACACGGAAGGGAGCGGCCGTTTGTAAAGCACACCCTTAGAATCCGTGGTATAGAATTCCAAGCTACCGTCAATACGGTTGTTGAGGAAGGCAAAATCGAGACCGAAGTTCCAGTTGTATGATTTCTCCCAACCAAGGGCATAGTTGGCTACAGACTGTGTGAGGATATAGTTGTGAACCTTTCCGCCGCCAAGGTTAAGATTGTTACTGGAATCTTCAACAAGCGTAAGAGAAGAATATGCCGGAATGTTTGAGTTACCGGTAATACCGTAACCGATACGCAGTTTCAAGTTGTCGAGCCACGATTTGGTGCTCTCCATCCAAGGCTCATCAGATATACGCCATCCTACAGCAAGTGAAGGGAACGAGTCCCACTTATCATACAGCTGCGAAGCACCATCCCATCGCATTGTAGCCGTGAAAAGATAACGGCCTAAAAGACTGTAATTGATACGTCCGGCATAGGATAGCTTCTGTGTCTTTGCATAACTTGAAGAAAGAGATGGCTGCAAACCGGCTGACAGATTATAATATGTATAGTAGTCATAGTCGAACTGGTTGTTGTAGCCATACATTGACTCCGACTTGCTTTCATTCCACTCCATGATGCCGGTAAGGGTAATATTGTGGATGTCATTAATCTTAAAGTTGTAGTTCAAGATGTTCTGCCACTGTATGCCCCATCCATTATTATGGGTCTGACTTGCCTCTCGCTTACCCTTGTTAGCATCAGAGCCGGTAAGCTTATAATATGTATTAAGACCGTTCCAAACACCATTGCGTGAGTTGGAGATGCTGAAACTGGCCAAAGACTTGAACGAAAGGCCCTTCAATGGCTTAATCTCAACAAACGGAGATATTCTTATTGCCGTAGACTTTGTATTATTAAGGTATGCGTAGGCAATGTCATCGGCCATGATGTTTACGTAGTCCGTATTATCACCGGTAGGATAAATCTTCAAAGTACCGTCCTCATTGTAGACCTCACCCACAGGAGCCACGTTGAGGGTCTTAGACAAACGCGAGTTGCGCTTGTCGCGATCTTTATAAGTAAGCTGTGACTGGAAGCCCACGGTTATTATCTTATTCACGTTGTAGGTTGTACCTGCACGGAACGTTACTGCCTGATAGTTGTCTTTTCGGTACATACCCTTCTCGTTCTGGTAACCTGCCGACATATAGGAAGTCATCTTTTCGTTACCTCCACGGATAGAGATGTTGTAGTTCTGCTGCAAACCCGTCTTCAGGATTTCGTCCTTCCAGTTAATGAATTTGCCTTCATTATAGCACTGTACGGCGGCATCCTTGAGGCCGTAGTCATTGAAAAGGCGGTTAAGAGCCTCTTCACGTGTGGGGTATTCATCCCATATTGAATGGCCGTAATACTCATTATAGCCGTCGGCCATATAGTTTATCCAGTCCTCCCCCTGATAAGTCTCAGGATAAGCCGGCATGGTGTTCACGCCAAGATAGGCGTTAAAGTCAACTTGAACCTTACCGGGCCTGCCCTGTTTGGTGGTTACTATGATTACGCCATTGGCGCCGGCAGAACCGTAAATAGCCGTAGACGAAGCATCCTTCAGCACCTCTATGCTCTCGATATCATTGGGGTTGATGTTGTCTATTGAGCCTCCTGAGATTCCATCGATAACATAAAGCGGCGAGTTGTTTCCGTCGAGGCTTCGGGTACCACGCAACAAGATGGTAGGAGAGGTGCCAGCAGCTCCCGATTCACGTGTAACGTCAAGACCGGAAATCTTTCCCTGCAAGCCTTCCATGGCGTTCATGGTTGGTGCCTGCTTGATTTCGTCTGACTTAACTGACGATATGGCGCCAAGAACATCACGTTTCTTCACGGTGCCATAGCCGATAACCACCACCTCATCGAGGTTGGCGTTGTCCTCCTCAAGCGTTAAATTGAGGTTGCTTCTGTTGCCTACACGCACTGTTAAAGTCTTATAGCCCACGTAACTCACACCAAGCGTTGTGCCCTGCTTGGCATTTGGAACGGTGAAATGGCCGTCCATATCGGTAACAGCAACGGCTTTGCCGTTCTGTGTTATGCTAACGCCAATCAGGGGTTCCCCATTGGCATCCTTGACCGTGCCGCTAACACCTTGAGCGGAAGCAATAGTACATGAGAAAATTAGAGCCAAAGCCAATACGGCTTTCTTAATTTGGTTCATAGGTAATAGGTTTTTGGGTTGGTTTTTATGGTAGAATCCTAACCTGAGTTAATTGTTTCGCAAAAGTTTATGATAATTTTGAAAATTCTGTGTGCCCCTGTCTGTATATGTCTCTAACTGTATTTGCCAACAAACGGAAGCACTTTCTCAAAAAGCTTTTATGCTCAATTTTTGTCGGAAAGTACTCAACCAGATTCGCATTTTTTTGCCATTGTAGTTTATTATTTAAATTAGTTGTGGTGCAAAATTAGGGAAAAGAACATTATAGGAAGTGGAAAAAACGAGAAAATGGGTGGAAAAAAAACCACTTCACACAGATTTTAACGATTAATTAGTGGCTGACAAGAATCTGCTAATAGATTTTCCGAATCGGCAACACTACCAAATAGTAGATGTGAAGAAAAAGCAAGCCTTAGGCTTAACTGTGCTTTCTTTGCTTCACATCTTTAGAATCTGCGTCAAGATTGAAGCCAAGGCTGGCCGAATTAGCTGCTACACTGCCAATGGAACAAAGCAAGACGGCACCGAACAAACATTAATAAAAAATTTGGAATCGCACTACTATTGTTGTACCTTTGCAGGGCATGAATGGCTTCTCTTATTTCTTCCTATCTGAAAGAGAAAACATGGCATAAGCAGAAAGATTTTCAGTAAACTTATTACAGATTTGCCGTAATCATGTTACGGCAGTCTCGTAATGTGATTACGAAAGTTCCGTAACGTGATTACGAAAGTCCCGTAACACGATTACGAAAGCCCCGTAACACGATTACGGCGCAACCATCTTAATCTGCTATTTATGATTCTACCCGTAAAAACAATATAAACTCCTGACACTCTGACAGTTTAAGCTTACCGACATATACCGTTCTAAAACTTAAAAGAAATCATCATGCATCACAGTTCCACATTTATGAAATCATCTTATCAGGCAAAATGTCCATCAAAACCGCAACCATACCGTAACAAACGCAGAGCATCGGGCATAAGAAAAGGGGCATCTACGGCTCTAAAGCCAAAGATGCCCCTCAGTTATAATAGTGAATAGTGCTTACTTAACCGTTATCAGGTAATAGTTCTTCTTGCCCCTTTGCACCAGCAAGAACTTGCCATCAATGAGGTCTTCGGCAGTAACAGGACGGTCGAAGGCAGTAAGTTTCTCCTTGTTCAGGCTCACGCCATTGCCCTTTACCAGCTTGCGCATCTCGCTCTTGCTCGGGAAAATGGCCCAACCATCCTGACAGAACAGGTCGACAGCAGCCTGTCCAAGCTTGTCTTTGGCCAATTCGTAGTGAGGAACGTCCTTGAACACGTCGTTGAGAGTAGCCTCATCGAGCTGAGCCAGATTGTCTTTTGTGGCCTTGCCGAAAAGAATATTGCTTGCGGCAATGGCCATATCGAGGTCTTCTTTCGAGTGAACCATGGTAGTTACCTCTGCAGCAAGGCGCTTTTGCAGTATTCTCCGGCCCGGATCCTGTGCATGTTCGGCCACGAGAGCATCGATTTCGTTCTTTCCAAGGTCAGTGAATATCTTGATGTATCGTTCTGCGTCAGCGTCGGTAACGTTAAGCCAGAACTGATAAAAGGCATAAGGAGTGGTCCGGTTACGGTCAAGCCAAACGTTGCCGCTCTCGGTTTTGCCGAACTTCTTACCGTCAGCTTTGGTTATAAGCGGGCAAGTAAGGCAGAAAGCCTCTGCTTCGGCGCCCAGAGTACGGCGTATCAGCTCGGTACCGGTGGTCATATTGCCCCACTGATCGTTGCCTCCAAGCTGCATTCTCACACCATGGTGCTGGTAAAGGTAAAGGAAATCATAACCCTGAAGCAACTGATAGGTGAACTCTGTAAACGAAAGTCCGTCGCGTGCAGTACCATTCAGGCGCTGCTGCACGCTCTCCTTGGCCATCATATAGTTGACAGTGATGTGCTTACCCACATCACGCACAAAGTCAAGGAACTTGTAATCCTTCATCCAGTCGTAGTTATTCACCAGTTCTGCCTTGTTAGGCTCTGTGCCGTCAAAGTCCAAGAACTTGGCCACTTGTTTCTTAATGGCCTCTTGGTTGTGATAGAGCGTGTCGCTGTCAAGCAGGTTCCGCTCCTGGCTCTTGCCCGACGGGTCGCCAATCATGCCCGTAGCGCCTCCCACGAGCAAGTAAGGCTTATGGCCACAACGCTGCAAGTGGCGCAGCATCATAATGCCACAAAGGTGGCCTATATGGAGAGAATCGGCCGTTGGGTCTGTTCCCAAGTAGGCAGACACCAGATTCTTGGACAGATACTCCTCCGTGCCGGGCATGATCTGGGCCAACATGCCACGCCATTTCAGTTCTTCAACAAAGTTTTTCATTTAAAACAGTTTGTGATTCTTAGTTTGATTATTTTATGCTTATAGGGGCTCCGCACCGTTGCGGAAAACTTACGGCACCGGGTCGTAACCGCTGCCACCCCATGGATTGCACCTTAATATGCGCTTCACTGCCAGCCACATGCCCTTCAGGGGACCGTACTTGAGTATTGCCTGACGCGCATACTCTGAGCACGTTGGCGTGAATCGGCAAGACGGTGGGGTAAGAGGACTGATGCAGCGCTGATAGAACACAATCGGCAAGACAAGCAAGCGCGAGACGGCTCTGGAAATTTCTTTCACCAAACTCACTACCTGTACCTCCCTTCGGCTATGCGATGGAGCAGATTTCCCACTTTCTTGAACACCTCATCGCTTGAATGCAGATTGTCGTCGAGCCAAATAAAGGCTATGACAGCCCTGACACCAGCATCGTAGAGTATGCTTTTCTGTAGTCTGTAAGCCTCACGCACCTGCCGCTTGCAGCGATTCCGCTTGTTGGCACGCTTCAGATGGCGCTTCGGAACACTAACCATTATCTGGCTGAGGGGCATCTCTCCCTCATCAGTAGTAAAAAAAACGGCCCTCAACGGAAATGCCGACAGCGAGCGGCTGCGGCCTCCATTGAAGAGCATGTCCTGTATCTTATTACTGACAATCCTCTCTTCCTTTGTAAAAGTGAAGCGGTCGGACTGTGCCATTGGCTTATGTTTATCAAACTCTTTGGTCGCGCAGGAAGTACTTTAGGGCACTGGTCATGGAAGGATATTCCTTGGTCGGGGCCGCAATGTCGAGCCTCAATCCGCAGTTTTCTATCTCTTTAGCCGTAGCTGTGCCGAAAGCGGCTATCTTTATGTCGTTTTGTTTGAAGTCGGGGAAGTTCTTATAGAGTGCCTGTACACCTGTAGGGCTGAAGAATACGAGCATATCGAAATTGAAGTCCTTTTTCTCCTCATCCGTGAAGTCGTTGGTAACGGTACGATACATCACGCATTCATCGTAGTTTAGCTTCTTACTGTCGAGCAGTTTCTGCAGGTCGTCGTTGTGAACAGAACTCAGAGGAATAAGATATTTTTCTTGTTTGTGCTTGGCCATGAGCTGTACCAAGTCGTCCATCTTGCCCGTTGTGCCAAAGAAAACCTTGCGTTTGCGATACTGAACGTATTTCTGTATGTATAGCGCAATGTGCTCTATTATGCAAAAATACTTCATATCCTCAGGTATTGTTATCCTCATCTCCTTTGCCAACTTGAAGAAATTGTCAATGGCATGACGTGAGGTGAACACTACTGCCGTATGGTCGAGGATGCTAACCTTCTGGCGGCGAAACTCTTTAGCGGTGAGTCCTTCTACCTTGAAAAATGGGTGGAACTTCAATTCTACGCCATACTCCCTCTCTATATCAAAATAAGGAGACTTCTCACTCGATGGCTCTGGCTGGGATATCAAGATCTTCTTAATCATCGTTTGTCCTAAAAATTTACTTTCAAATAAATTCCAGTTAACTCAATTGCACCGAACAGCATTAGCACTGGCATCACTTCAAGGGTGCAAAAGTACAAAAATAATTGCAGAATTCCCCCAAAACTTCTGAAAAAGATAATGTATGTCTTGTAGGCCAGCAACAATTTAACAAAAACAAACAATACAGTTGTGTATACTATTGCAGTCTGAACAGTTACGTTGAAGTATACAACAACCAATACAAGAGGGAAAAGCAGAGCTCCCAACAAGGATATCAGGAAGAGGAAAGAATGGATATACTGTAAGTTTTTTTTACTACCGAAAAACGTTATATTAACTATCCCGTACAGTATGAACTTCAACGCATAGTAGGCAAGGAATATACCAACATAAACTGCCAGCATAAGCGGCCCCGAAAGCAGGAAACTTCCGCCTGCATAAACATTGGCATAAAAATAGTATAATACTCCAAGCAGAAGGCTTGTGAGTAATACCATGAATAATTGGAAGCGGAACTCGTAGGTGGGAGAGCTGTCATAAGTTGGCCCCTTTGGCACATAGAAGAAGTTTTTGGCCTGTTCGATAAAGAAATGAAGATTCTTTGAAAGTGCGATCATGAACAACAAGAAGCACCCCACTATGAGTCCGGTTATCAAATCATCTGAAGCAGGATTGTATGGCATAGGATCGCCGGCCACACCTTGATGGTCCACACCCAAAGAGGGATGGAAATACTTGCTGCCGGCAAAATAGCTCTCATCTATAAAGCTCATTTCGCCGACAGTTTTGTGTTTAACCTCCTTCAGTCCAAAGCAAGTAAGCGTATCAATCCTACTATTATAGCTCACCTGACGCGGAGCCAAGTGAGCCTGAATCACCGAGTCTTTGGCTGATTCGGAGGCACTGTCAGGCAATAACTTGACAGCTTTGTAGGGTTGAAGATAAACTTTGGCCGGCATTTCTCAGTATTGCCTCAATTCAGTCCGAACGCCTTACGCAGACGGTCTACCTGATCCAACTTTTCCCAAGTAAACAGTTCCACATCCATTATCTTTGTTTCGTGGTAGCGGCTGGTAAACTTCTTCTTAATCACTTCGTTCTTACGGCCCATGTGACCATAAGCAGCTGTTTCCAAATACATGGGCTGACGCAACTTAAGAGTACGCTCAATGGCCTTCGGTGTCAGCACAAACAACTGCTTCAAGCGCTCTACTATCTCGCCGTCACTTACGTTCACGTGGCTGCGACCATAAGTATTAACGTACACGCTTACCGGTTCGGCCACACCAATAGCATAGGCCAACTGCACAAGAACCTCATCACTAATGCCTGCTGCCACCATGTTCTTGGCTATATAACGTGCCATGTAAGCTGCCGAGCGGTCCACCTTGGATGAATCTTTGCCAGAGAAAGCACCACCACCATGGGCTCCTTTGCCTCCATAAGTATCGACAATGATTTTGCGACCGGTTAGTCCAGTGTCGCCATGAGGACCTCCTATGACGAACTTTCCTGTTGGATTGACCAAATATTCTATATCGTCGTTGAACAAGTTGAGCACCTTCTGGGCATGGATTTGAGCCTTGACACGCGGAATGAGGATGTTTTTCACATCATCAGTTATACGCTCTTTCATGGTGTTGTCATCGGAAAACTCGTCGTGTTGTGTACTTACCACAATGGTCTTGATACGCTGCGGCACGTTGTCGTCGCCGTATTCCACCGTTACTTGACTCTTAGCATCGGGACGCAAATACGTCATTAGCTTACCTTCCTTGCGTATATCGGCCAAGGTTCGCATGATAAGATGAGCCAAATCGAGGGTTACAGGCATCAAATTTTCGGTTTCATTGACAGCATAACCAAACATCATGCCCTGATCTCCTGCACCTTGGTTTTCGTCGTCCTGACGATCTACGCCACGGTTTATATCCTCGCTCTGTTCCTGAATAGCCGTAAGCACACCGCAGGAGTTGCCGTCAAACTGATATTCAGCCTTAGTATATCCAATCTTATTAATGGTTTGGCGAGCTATGTTCTGCAAGTCTATATACTCACAGGAGCGCACTTCCCCCATGATAATTACCTGACCGGTGGTTACAAAGGTCTCAATAGCACACCGCGCCTTGTCATCGTAGGCAAGAAACTGGTCAAGAAGGGCATCGCTGATTTGGTCGCAGACCTTGTCGGGATGGCCTTCCGACACTGATTCGGATGAAAATAAATATGACATAAAGTGATTTTTGAATGTGCCTGAGGGAAGCACGGTTGTTAACAGCTGCAAAGTTACTGCTTTTGTTCATTTCTAACAAATGCTTTGCGTTAATAATCAGTTAGACGCTTTCAAATATTCTTCCAGCCGATATAGCAAATACAAGAATCTAAAGCGTCTGTTTTCGTCTTCAGACTTTAACACTTACACAATTTAAATTATCTTACCCCTCCATTATAATAATGTGTTAATAGCATATATAGCTGAAAAGAGCAACCACCAATAACAGCACGATGTTACTTGTGGCATAAGTGATTTTTCTTTCCTCAGAGGCCAAAACATCATGCCAACTACAACAGTAAGTATTTTTAACTACATACAACAATCCCCAGGCAAGTCTACGCTGTCTGAGGATAAATCAGTCATTTCCAAGATCTACATGCTCTACTTTTACCTCTTCTCGGAGAAATATCCGAGCCGACTCTCTGAATTTTTCAGGATTCTCTGTAGTCAAGTATCGGGCACGTCCACCCGTGGTCAAGTTATGCTCCATGTCCTTATGGCGACCAAGATAAGCCTTCAAACTCTCAGCCACATACTCTCCTTGCGGTATTATGCGTATGCCAGCAGGTGTATATTTCTGTATTTTTGGCATCAGAACCGGATAATGCGTACAACCGAGTATTATGGAATCTATTTGTGGATCCTTTTGCAGCAGCTCATTTATGCGCTTCTTTACAAAGTAATCAGCACCAGGACTGTCAGCCTCATTATACTCTACAAGAGGCACCCAGAAGGGGCATGCTACCCCTGTAACTTTGATTTCGGGCCACAATTTCTTTATTTCCAAGTCGTAACTATGGCTGCGAACAGTACCTTCTGTGGCCAGTAAACCTACGTGGTTGTTACGTGTCAAATGGCCAATAATCTCTGCTGTGGGGCGAATAACCCCAAGGACCCTACGCTCTACATCCCATTTTGGAAGATCGTTCTGCTGAATTGACCTCAGCGCCTTGGCTGAAGCGGTATTGCAACCCAATATAACAAGGTGGCACCCCATGCTAAACAGTTTATAGACAGCCTCACGAGTGAACCTGTAAACCACCTCAAACGAACGCGGACCATAGGGCGCACGGGCATTGTCTCCAAGGTAAAGGTAGTCATATTGCGGCATCAACTGACGAATTCCATGCAATATGGTGAGTCCACCATAGCCAGAATCAAAGACTCCTATTGGTCCTGGGGCAGAAGGGAAGCTACTCATTTGAGAGCCTCCCTGATAAGATTGGTTATGTTGATGCCACACTCAGGATTGACAAAAGGCAACTGACCGCCATCGGTATTTAAGATAAAGGCAAATCCGTTTTCACGTCCAACCTTGGCCACAGCCTCACTAAGCCGTAATTCTACTGGCCTTAAAGCCTCGGCACGGGCACTGTCAAGAAGCTTGCGACTTTCATTACGGAAGTTGATATTCTTGTCTATCAGCTCCTCAAGCTCCTGCTGTCGCTTAAGGCGGATACTAGGAGCAAACGCCTTTTCACCCTCTATGAAATCCTCATATTTAGCATTAAAGTCATCGGCAGAACGCTTAGCTTCAGCATCGTACTTAGCCTTCAGATTACTGAGCGACTTCTCTGCAACCTTATACTCGGCCATATTGGTGAGCAATTCGCTATGGCTAAAATAGCCAAAGAACGGGCGTTTGACCGCAACAGTGTCACCTACAGTCTGCGCTCCTGCCGTAATTGCAGCAAAGACGCAAAGCGTCAACAAGATTATTTTTCTCATATAAACCTATGATGATTATTGTTAAAGATAAAAGGACATACCACCCTGTAGGCCCCAACAGATACAGTCAGGGCGTACACGGGGGTACGCCCCTACGCTTTTCTTTAATTAATAGCTTTCAGGGCTGTGACAGCCCTACCCAATGGTGGGTTTTACTTGATCTTGGCGAGCTCTGCCTTCACCTCGGAAGAGATGTCTTTGCTCAGAGCCTCATTGATATAGATTGGCTGTGAGGTTTGCGTCTCCATCACATAGACGTAGCCATCGCGCTTAGCAACATTCTCAATAGCCTGGCGAACCTTCTCAACGATAGGGCCAAGCTTCTCTTGCTGAGCTTTGTTGAAGGCAGTCTGGTTGTCCTGAGCAGTCTGTTGTATCTTGGTATACATGTCCTGTAGACTCTTCTCTGTCTCAGCCTGCTTAGTGGCATTCATTGTACTCTTAGTCTTGTCGTACTCTTCTGCCTTGCGCTGCAGTTCGTCCTGCATACTCTTGAGGTCAGCTTCATACTGCTTTCCCTGTGCCTGCAACTCACCCTGTGCCTTTATAGCCTCGGGCATATCCTGCATAAGCGCCTGTGAATCAATGTGAGCGAACTTCTGGGCAAACATAGTTGTCGGAGCCAGAAGCATCAGCATGATGATAAGCTTTTTCATTTTTGATTTTTAAATTATTAGTTTAATTGATTTTTGTTGTCTGTAAAATTAATCAGCATATCCAAGCTTTGAGAGCACCTCATTTGAGATGTCTATCTTTGGAGAACCGAATATAATGCCAGAAGACTCACTTGCCCTGTCAACCACTAGGCTATAACCACGCTGATCAGCTATGTCCTTCACGGCATTGTATATCTCGTCTTGAATTGGAGTGATAAGACTTTCACGCTTCTTGAAAAGCTCACCTTCCGGACCGAAGTACTTGCGTTTTAAGTCGGAAGCCTCCTTTTCCTTGTTCATTATTGCCTCCTGACGAGCCTTTTTCTGCTCTTGTGAGAGGAAAACCACTTCGTTCTGGTAGTTCTTGTACATGGTTCCGGCCTCAGTGTTAAGAGCCTCAACCTCAGCTTGCCACTTTTTGCTCACCTGATTGAGTTGCTCATTGGCACGCTCATAGGCAGGAATGTTCTTCAATATGTATTCCATATCAATGAGAGCGAATTTCTGCGCACTTACTTCTGTAGGAATCATTAGGGTGAAGGCCGCCACTATGAGAGCCTTTCCTACTGTGACAATCCATTGTTGTTTCATATTTTTATTTCCTTTCATATAAATCTTACATCATTAGAACTCTTGTCCGAGGATGAAGTGGAACTGGCTTCCGCCCTTCGTACCCCAAACTTTGTCGAATCCGTAAGCCCAGTCTATACCCATAAGTCCAACCATAGGCAGGAAGATACGTACACCAACACCAGCCGAACGCTTCATGTCGAATGGGTTAAAGTTTTTAACTTCGGTCCACGAATTACCAGCTTCGAGGAACGTTAGACCATAGATGGTGGTGTTGCCCAGCAAGAATGGATAGCGAAGCTCCAGCGTGAAACGGTCGTAAGCATAGCCTTCTGCTCCATTAGGAGTCAAGGATCCATTCTCGTAGCCACGAAGTCCGATAGTCTCAGTAGCGTAACTGGTGGAATAACCACTCATACCGTCACCACCCATGTAGTATGTTTCAAACGGACTCTTCTTATATTTATTGTATGAACCAAGTAAACCAAGCTCCACTCGCGTCATAAGCACGAAGCATTTCTGCCCACTTGTAAGTGCTGTAAAGGTGCGACTCTTGAACTTCCACTTGTGATATTCAATCCAATGATACTTTTCCTGCATCTCTTGCTGGTAGGTGGCCGAGTAGCGATCGTTGGCCAAATGCTTATAATCTTTATGATCGAACTTACTCCAAGGCGGTGTGAGCGTTACACTTGCAGAGAACTCGGAGCCACTACGTGGGAACAGCTGATTGTCTGTTGATGTTCTGTTGAGCTCTATACTCAAGTTCACGTTGTTGGCTGAACCATTTGTCATCAAGAAGTAACGCCAATTTTTCAGAATATAACGGGTATATGAGAGTTGTAAGCTAAGAGTGAAGTAGTCGTCAGGCCAGCGAAGGCGCTTACCCCAACCGATACTGGCTCCTATCAATTGTACATATTTATCAGGATCATAGTAGTTTTCATAATTGTTATAATACGAAGAACTTCCGTAACCATACAGATAGTTGTAGTAATTGCTTTGCCAAGCCTGGTTGTAGTAGTTACTATTCACGTCTGTTTGTTTACTATAGAATGCACTTACACTGAATTGAATAGGGCGTTTGCCTCCCAGCCAGTTAGTAGAGTAATTGGCAGAGTAACTCTGATAGTAGGTTCCGTTTGTCTGAACACTAATACCGAGTTGCTCTCCATCACCTATCGGCATTATGCCTCGATGCTCTCGGTTGCGATGGAAAAGGTTGGCCATAGAGAAGTTGTTGAGTTTAAGTCCAACTCTACCAATGATACCAGTCTGTCCCCAACCAAGCGAGAACTCCACTTGGTCGTTATTCTTTGGCTTCAGATTCCAATTTATATCCACAGTACCCTCTTCTGGATTTGGCCTTACATCAGGTTCACAGCCCTCAGGATCGAAATGGCCCATTGAAGCAAGCTCACGGGCAGAACGCATAAGCGCACTTCTTGAGAAAAGATCGCCCGGTTTGGTACGCAATTCACGACGAACCACATTCTCATATAGACGGTCATTACCATTTATACGCACATGACTGATGTGGGCTTGTTGTCCTTCGTAAATGCGCATCTCAAGGTCTACTGAGTCACCTACAATATTTATCTCTGTCGGATTGAGCGAATAGAACAAATAACCGTTGTCCCAATAAGCGCTACCCACGGCATCCTCGTCTTGCGAAAGGCGTTTTTGCAACAATGTTTGATTGTAAACATCGCCCTTCTTCATTCCCAAAAGACGGCTTAAGTAGTCAGTCGTGTAGACTGTATTTCCCACCCACGTTATATTCCTTATGTAATATTTTATACCTTCGTCAATTTTGACATAGACATCCACATGTTTAGGATCATAGTTCCACACACTGTCTTTCACGATATAGGCATCACGGTAGCCATTCTCATAATATTTTTCAATTAGTTTCTCCTTATCCTCTTTCCAACGATCAGGTGTAAACTTCTTTGATTTAAGGAAAGATCCAAGCTTACCAGCCTCATGTGTCTTGGCAAAAGCGCCTTTACGGAACAGTCCACCCTTTATCTTAACGTTGCTAAGAGCCTTATTGCCTTCAAGTATAATCTGATGGACCTTCATTTTCTCCTTTTTGTCGACATCAACATCAAGGATTACCTGACCTTTGTTTTGTATATCCTCACGCTGATGGATATAAATCTCGGCATTCTTATAACCTTTGTTATCGAAATATTTCTTTGCAAGTGTTGTGGCACGAGCTATAATGTTTGGCGTTACCTGTCCACCTTTTATCAGCCCAATCTTGTTTTCCAAATCGTTACGCTCGCTCTTCTTTACACCTATATAATTAATGGTGCTCACACGAGGACGTAAAGCAAGCGTAATATGCAACCAAACCTTGTCGCCAACAATAGAATCGGCAGAGATAGTCACGTCAGAGAATAAGCCATGCTTCCAATATCTCTTAACAGCATTTGTAATCTCGCGTCCAGGAAGTTCTATTTGCTGCCCAACAGAAAGGCCGGAAATACCAGTTAGGGCATAATCTTCATAGCCATCAACGCCACTGACGTTAATGCCGCCAATGGTTACCATACGCGGATTACCTGCATAAGTGATGTCCGGATAAAGGATTTTCTCCTGTGCTTGCGATTCTATTCCGATCGCTAAAAGCGCAAGAATCAATATCGCCTTATTTAGTTTTACCATTATTCGTTCTTTGTTGTTGGCTTGTTGGTATTAATATTGTCAGCCTGCATTTCCGTAAGTCCATAGCGACGCTGTCGATGCTGGTAACTCACGATGGCCCGCTGGAGATCTTCTTCTTTAAAATCGGGCCAATAGGTATCGCAGAAGTAAAGCTCAGAATAGGCTATCTGCCATAACAAATAGTTGCTAATTCTTAATTCTCCACCTGTTCTTATCAGCAAGTCTGGGTCTGGCATGAAGTTAGTGGCAAGATTTTGAGCCACGATTTCCTCTGTAATGTCGTCAACATTAAGTTTGCCTTGAACCACTTGGCGCGATATTGCGCGCGCAGCCTCGGTTATTTCCCACCTCGAAGAATAGCTAAGAGCCACCACCATTGTCATGGCCGTATTGCCAGCAGTGTGCTCTTCTGTCTCGCGGAGCTTCTTTTTCACCTCGCCGGGTATACGACTCATGTCGCCTATCACCCTGAAGCATACGTTGTTCTTCATGAATATCTCATCCTCAAGCGAAGTAAGCACCAGTCCCATCAGTGCATGCACTTCATCGGCAGGGCGATTCCAGTTCTCAGTTGAGAATGTATAGAGCGTCAAGTATTTCACTCCAAGACGCGTACACTCAGAGGTTATACGCCTAACTGTGTCGACTCCGGCCTGATGACCATATGAACGCAGCTTGCCCTGTTGGACAGCCCATCTTCCGTTACCATCCATAATGATGGCTATATGGCGTGGTATATTGTTATAGTCCAGCTGGTTATTCATCTTCATTGTGGCAGGTTCTGCATTTGGCCAAGAAGCTATAGGTTACCGTAAGTTGCAAGGCCGAGTAACAGTCAGTATTCTTAAAGGCTCCAGAACTCTTTACATAGTAAGGGTCTTTTGCCCCGTCGAGCTTGTCGCTAAGCGAAAAATGGATGGCCCATTCAAGCCCCACGTTCAGCCTTTTGCCGGCTTTGTATTTCAGTCCCAGTCCTACTGGCACGTTGGCTGTAAAGGCGTTGTTGCCGTTTCCACTTGCATAGGTGGCGCCGATGCCTCCAAAGACAAACGGAGTCAGTCTCTTTGCACCAAAATAGTCACGCCCCGTGCCGTAGGGAAGGAAGTTCAACTCGTAAGTGAGACTCACATCCACGAGCGAATTACTAAACTCGTAGGGCTGATTCTGATAGTCAGGATAGTAAGTCTTGACGTCAGCTGAAGAGCCTTTCAGCTTTCCGAAAGCCCCATTGAGTTTCAACCCCATATAAGGATTGAAGTTATATCTTGCCACTACCGATGCCATTGGCTGCAAATCCTTGGTGAGCGAACCGTTGAAATCGCCCAGATAGCCCATCATTCCCGCTCCCGCACCTATCTCCATGCGGTACTCAGGCTCGTCTTGAGCCTTTAGACTGTAGGCCGAAAGCACCAAAAGCAATGTAAGCAAGAATCTGCTCATAGGCTTATTCTAATCCTTAACGACAAATCCACGCCACACTTGCCCGCTCTGACCACATATCAACCATATCCGATTTTGGCTGTCCAGAGTGGCAGCAAACGAACTATGCGAGCTCTCAAAGCCATTGGGAAGCGTGTATTCTGAATCTGTACGCCAGTTGATACCGCCATCCAGACTGAGATAAACCTTATCGAAAGCCTTGGCGCTACTGCCATTGAGCCCGTCGCCACCAAAGGCAAGGGCTCCTTCTCCAAACGGAATTATAGTCAGATTCTGCAATGCCGGCAACCGGTGCGGGCGATAATCGCCATCCTCAACGTATGTCCAAGGATAAGTTACGGCACCATCGCTGTAGTCCTCCACCCTTGTCCATGTGTAGGTAAGCGAGTCAAGCGTGTTCACACTGCGCATACCGGTTACCATTAACACATCTGTGTTGGAGTTAGTCTTCGAGGGATAGCACGTATATCCGATATTATCGGTGGGCAAAAGAGCCGTAGAGTTATCAACAGGGCTCTCAGTCCAGCTTGCTCCATTATCAGAACTCTCCATGAGCTTGCCTGAAACTGACAGTGCATAGAGGCGCTTTGTGCTTGCGGCCACAAGACGGCTGAACGGCTCAGAGCCCACAGCGCTGAACGTTTCGCCATCAGTGCTGCTCTTAAGCTGCGTTCCGTCGAGCACATAGAGGCGGTTTTGTCCCACGATAGCATTGGCCGAAGCCTCTGCTCCCAAGGTAACTGGCAGCCGCGTCCATGTTGCTCCGTCGCTCTCTGGTGTCTTATATAATAATGTATTGTTGCCGGAAAGTCCCAAAACGAAGATATTGCCATTCAGACTCACAGCCTTCATGCGCTCAAGTTGGCCTATCTCCTGATTGGCTGACAACTGTTGCCACAAAGTAGAGTCGGTTGGCACCTGATGAGCCACAAGAGTAACGGTGTATTTGCGCATTGCCGCGCGGCTCTGGGAGTAGACTTGAAGCTCGCGTGGCTGACTGAAGTCGATTGAATCGGTAGAACTCACATAGCGCAAGGTGTCGCTTCCGATGTTCTTTATTGTTACCACCCCACCGTTATATGCCGTAGCCGTGCAGAGCACATGCTTGAGATCGGTGCCATAGGGCAGTGAATCGGTGTTGTAGACAAGCCCCCTCTGATGGTCAATAGCGAAGGCATATGACGCCCCACTGAATGTTTTCATCACCAGACTGTCAGCTCCGGCCTTCGATTTTACGTAATAATATCTGTTTATAGTTGACCCAAGGGAGAACGATTGCAATGCGGCGTCGTTTGAAAACTCAATATTGTCGTCGTCATCAGACTTAAGACAAGAGCCAAACACAAACACCGTAGAGAGTGCTACCACAAGGGATAAGATATGCTTCACCATTAATCTGCTTTTATCGGATTTAACTGCAAAGGTAATCACAATTCCTCAAAAAAGTGTTTTTTTGTTCTTATTATTACGTAAAATATGATTTTTGGTTGGTTTTTTAATGTTGTTTAGCGTAAAGACGGCCATAATCTGACGGTAAAAAGAACATGGCGAGGTTGTACTTTCAAACCTCGGTTACCGCCTTTTTTACAGGTAAACGGTAATAACTTGTAATGCCTATACCATAAATACATACTAACGATAAGCTATATCGTTAGTACATAAGAATTACAAGTAAGTTTTTCCGTCTTTAGCAATCATACTGCATATCAGTTACCATCAGGTTTACTTGTATCCACCTGAGCAGACTGGTACCATTTATATGTATTAAAGTCATCTGGGTGGGCGGGATCGTAGTCTTTCCATTCCGGACGCAGATATTTAATAATTGGCAAACGCAACTCTTTCATCCCCATTACAGCCATTTTGGATATCTCATATGCTCCATAAGGATTGAAATGAGTATTGTCGGCCAAGGCATTAGGCTGGTTCGGGAAAGTTCCGGCAGGATAATGGACGAGCGATTTCTTGCTATTCTCGTATCCAAGAGCTTCGAAGAAGGTGCGTGTCATGTTGTGCAACTCTATGAGAGGTACATTTTCGCGGCGTGCCACTGCTCTCATAGCATCTGGATAAAGGCCATGAGATTCCACGATATGTTTGTATGTATCGTCGAAACGGCGTCTTTGAGTTGGCGTAACAAACACTATCGTGCCACCATGAGCCCTTACCACATCAATAAAGCGCTTAAGATTATAGGAAAAGTTATACCAGGCGCCACTTCCTGGCGCTGTTTCTTTCTGGTCGTTGTGGCCGAACTCGCACAGCACATAATCACCGGGGCGCATCAAAGAAACAATTTTGTCGAGCCTGTTCATTGACAAGAACGAGCCCGCAGTGAGTCCACTGGCTGCGAAATTAGCTATTGCCACGTGGCTATCGAACCATACCGGCACCATCTGTCCCCAGCTTGTGTAAGGCTCATGTGGCTGGTCTACCACAGTAGAGTTGCCACAAAGGAATATGGTTGTAGCCGTAGTGTCTGGCCGTATCTGTATGCGCTCAACTGCAGGAGCCGCACCATTGAACTCAAGAGTGAGCTTGTCATCCCAATTTAATGTTCCCACCTCGTCTGATTTCAGTTGCACCTGCTCTGTATCGGTTATACGGGTGGAATGCTTATTCACTACAAATGAATAGGTCCTATACTGCTTTCGCTTAGTAATAACTTCGTCAAGCATCAGCCGTCGGGCCTCAGCACGCACCACTGTTGCTGCATTGCGTCTGCGAGAGCCCAGGGTTACGGTTATCAAGTAATTGCCATCAGGTACTCGAACAGAGTAGTAGAATGGGTGAATTGACCGTCCATCCCATGTGGTTCCTAAGTCGTACCCTCGCCCTGTAGCCTCATTATAGTCCTGTTGTGGTGCGGTCATATCTATGTCATAGCTCTGTGCTTGCACACAAACGGCAGAAACTAAGAGCAAAGTCAATGCTATAAATTTATAATTCATTGCTTTCGAATGTTTATATTACATGTTTTGTAAGCCTACAGCTATGGTTTCTTGAAGCCTTTTGCAATTACTGAGAGCAGTTGCAAAAGTAATTGATTCTATTTCTCCACTATTAGCTTTACACCCTTTTCGGTTTTGGCTTTCAAGTCATTGATATTGTGATTGGCCACATCTACGAGCATAACAGCAGGCCTATAGTCGGGCCGCAGGGTTGAGAACGTAACGTGGTTTACGTCAAGTCCGTCTACGTGACGGGCATAAAGACCGTAAGCCGGAGTTTCTTTTGCAAACTTAGGTTCGGGATAATTGGTGCCCTGTTCGCGGTAATCTTTGTCGGCAAGCTCACGTTTACCTCCGCCAAGATACTCTATTCGGATGTTGCTAAGGCTGATATTACGCAATGGAGCGCCCTTCATGCCTGTTATTATTATTCCTGCCAGCGAGTCGGAGTTCTGTACCACCACGTTGCTTATATTAATATTTCCGCCATATGAAGGCTCCTTCACTTCCTTAGGTCCACGGTTCCGACATCCGGTAGTAATGTATATTGGATAGTGATGCACGTGATTCATGGCAATGTTGCTCACTGTTATATTCTCCATCCGGCCCTGATCCACTTCCTCAAAAGCCAGTCCGCTTGAATACATGGTAGTGCATCCAGTTATAGTTATATCGCGATAGCCACCATTACTTTCAGTTCCAAGCTTTATACGGCCACACACCCAGCCCACCTTCTCGGGCACACGGGTGCCATCAAGGAAAGTTCCGAGCTTGAAGCCCGTTACCAAGCAATTGCTGATAAGTATATGCTCGCAGACCACAGGACGCTTTAGTGCGTATGAGCTCTTAAGCACCAAGGCATCATCATGTGGCGTATTAACCTTCGTATTCGATAATGTTACATACTTACATGCGTCTATATCTATGCCGTCACGGTTGGTATCGATGGTTACATTATCTATTGTGCCACGGTCGCAGCCCGTCATTATGATGGCGAAGTGACCACCACGGAATATGGTTATGTCCCTAATTAGCACGTTACGGCAAAGCTTCAGCGCTATTGCCTTATCGCCAGTGCCTATACTCCCCCCCTTGGTTATATTGCCGGCTTGCTCATTATCCATGCGCGAAAGGCCATCACCGTCTATCATTCCTTGTCCTGTAATGGATACGTTCTCTTGATTTTCAGCCCAGATAAGGCTATTATGAAAGTAGGTGTGGCCTCCATCCTGATATTGCGGCCCCTCAAACGGCTCGGCTTCATCGTAGGCTTTCATCGAGGCTGGTGCGGCTATAATTTTTGATCCCGGTGCCAAATGCAGGTTTACATTGCTCTTCAACCGTATACTTCCGCAAAGATAGTTTCCGGCTGGCACATACACAGTGCCTCCGCCATGAGCCACACACGAGTCGATAGCAATATTAAAATAAGGCGAGTCGAGCGTATGCCCATCGCCAGTGGCGCCATAGTCGGCCACGTTGTAAAGCACTTGAGCCTCCGAACCGAGGACTATCATCATGGCAAATGCCAATAAAAGTGTCTTAATATTCATAAATGGTGGTTGGTTTTTAAGTTTATGTTTGTTGTTGCAAAGTTAATCTTATTATTCCAAACTGCATGAAAACTTTATAAGAATTAATAAGACTATTCTCTTTGATTTCTGATTTTTCGGCGTGAAAAATGCTCAAAGGCAATAAGCGGAAGCAATTAATTGCTTCCGCTTATTTAGTATTTTCATAAAGCAAAGAAATATTCTCAGGCAGTTTACCACATAAAATGAGTCACCCAATTATGGCAGAAGGTCTTTAAAGTCGGCAAAGCCGACGGGCTAAAGACTATTCACTCTTTGGCGAAAGTATATTATGGTAACGCTCAGAATCACAAAGAAGATCAACGGCAGCTTTGTATTGCTTGTCATATCGCAGCTCGTTTTGCAATGCTCCGCGCTGATAATAGTAAGCGGTCATAAGGTCGCTGGCTATTATTTGCTTCAACAACGTTTTGTTGTAGTCAAGATCCTTGGCCAGATTGTGCTGCAATTTCTTCTGCAAAGCATCAAATTCAGCCTTAGCATCGTCATAATAACCTTCAAATTTGGCCAGTTTTATAAGATTCTTAAGGTACTTCTCGCTCTCTCTATCATACTTGAAACCACTTTTTATCACTGCCTGCTTGAAGTCTTCATAGTCTTGATCGGACAGTTCAAATGTAGAAGCAGGAGCAACTGTGGGATGATTCTTAATGTAATTGAGCTCATAGTTGAACAACACCTCAGTGCTATCATTTACTCCTGATGAAAGATAATAAGCTATATTAGGCAGAGAGTCGGGCTTGACTTCCACATCCGGTTTTATTCCTCCACCATCACGAACCACTCGTCCGCCCAGTGTGTGGAACTCCTTGGTAAGCGAATCGGGCACATGCTCAGTGTATCCACCACGCGCATGCTTATAGTTTATGGCCTGAATGCATCGCCCGCTGGGAATGTAATACTTGGATGTGGTAAGCTTAAGGCTGCCATTGTAAGGCAATTCCACAGGAACCTGCACCAAGCCCTTACCGTATGTGCGCGTGCCAAGCACCACAGCACGATCCAAATCCTGCAAAGAGCCACTGGTAATCTCACTTGCTGACGCCGTGTTTTCATTGACCAGCACCACCATAGGCATAACAGTGTCTATCGGTTCCACCGTTGTAGTATAATCGCGGTTGGTCCTTTGCAGTTTACCGCGGGTCTTAACAAGGGTTATTCCCTTAGGTACGAACATGTTTACAATATTGGTTGCCTCCTCAAGTGCACCACCACCATTGTTTCGCAAATCAAGAACAAAACTCTTCATGCCGGCATTTCGCATCTCAATAAAGGCACGACGGAAGTCCTTTGAACTGCCTTCGGTAAACGAACTGAGATTCAAATAGCCTATACCATTTGGCTGAAGACCATAGTAAGGCACTGCAGGAAGCTGAATGGCACGGCGTGTTATCTTCATCTTCATGGTTTTACCGGTTGACGGACGCTTTATTTTGAGCATAAAACTCGTTCCCGCCTCACCGCGTAAGTGGCTGCTAACCCAGTTGACATCCTTGCCAACGCAGGTTGAATCATCTATTTGCAGTATGATATCACCCTTCTTCAACCCCACCTCAGCAGCGGGCATACCCTCATAAGGCTCATTTATCACAACACGATCCAAACTGAGATTGTACTTGATTATGGCTCCTATGCCGGCATATTTGCCCGTAATCATCATGTCAAGGTCCTTCATCTTGCTCTCCGGATAGTAAACAGTGTAAGGATCCAAAGAACTAAGCATGGCATCAATACCGTAACCTACTACGTCGTCGGCATTGAGAGTGTCAACATACATTAGGTCAAGATTCTTGCAAATTGCGGTAAAAACGTCAATGTTTTTGGCAAGATTGAAAGTATGATCATTCTCTTTTTCCTGGCCAAAGGCCGGCATCAGGCTAGCCAAAGCTATGAAGCTAAATAGTATTTGCTTGATTTTCATGCTGCAAAAGTAATATATTCGAGTGGCAAAATACTATTTTCAGCTATAAAAAATATATAATTTTGAGTCCGAACTACATTTTTTCCGAAAAAAGTTTGGTTAGGAAAGAAAAAACATCTAACTTTGCACTCGCTTACAAAAACAACTGCTTCAGTAGCTCAGTTGGTTAGAGCACCTGACTGTTAATCAGGGGGTCGTTGGTTCAAGCCCATCCTGGAGCGCAATTCGAAAGTAAGTATCAAGGAGTTAAAGTATACTTTAACTCCTTTTGTTATTTAGCACACACTTTCTGACCTCCTTCATCATTACACGCTTTCAAGAAAAGCCACAAAAACATAAAACATCATATTGAAAAGCATTACCTCCATCAGCAAGATCTTATAATGCCAAAATTATTAAATCTTCCATTTAAGTTTCGGATAAAAAAGAAACTCGTTATGATGCTGTTAAAGATTTTGTTTTCAACATACAGGAATGTATAGAACATTATAAAATGTACGGACAGGCATATAAGAACAGCCGTACAAGAAAATCACAATTAACTGCGAGATTACTTGTACGGACTAATAATAAGAAAATTTTTGCAAAAATAAAAATACATTGTTTCAAACACCCAGTTGTAATGGCCGACACTTGGCACGGCCTTTACAACTGACGTGACAGCAACCTTCCTAACTTGCATGATAGGAGTTTGTACACTACTATCTTACCCTGCAGTTAGGAAGGCTGATAACATAGCAATTAAATTAGCCTTTCGTGACCTTCTTAGTTTCTACAGAACCATCAGCATGGGTTGTGTGCTGGATGTAGACTCCGACTGGCAAGCCGAGCATGTCGCTTTCCGAGAGCTTGCCACCAAGGCAACGAGTCCTTAATATTAGCCTGCCAGCAGTGGTAAACAAGTCAACCTGCTCCATGCCGCTACTTAATTCGAAGTCGCTGATGCCTGTCAAAGATGACAGTTGCAACACTGTTGGCAAAGCTGGTGAACCATAATGGTCGTCTGCTTGATATTGCAGCTTTTGACGCAATGTACAGATTCCATTAGCAGAAGAGACTACGAATGTCAGCATCTCAGGCTCGCTTCCTCCACCGATGGTGATGAAATGAAGTCCGTCGACATCAGCCTTAGAGCGACCTCGCAGCTCACCGTTAGCATAAACCTCTACAGTTGCATTAGGCACAATAATGTCACCGTCCTTCACTACAGCCACCATAGTCATGTTGTTCTCATAGTCCGGCAGACCGTCAGCAATGTCGTTGCTATCCACGGATGCCGCCATAGGAATCCGATAGACTCCATTCTGTCGGACAACATTAGGATAATGGAATGTCTTGGATTCATCGGCATGCGAGTAATATATGTATCCCTCACTAGGCATCAAAGCCTTGAGATTGCCAATCCAACGACCATCAGTGTACATGGCAAAGAGCGTACGGGACTTTATGATGTCGCCTTCCATCGGTGCAGCATCGACAAGAGCAGCATCAAGCGTATTGGCATCAGCAATAGGATAGCCTATCCAAGACCATTTCTTGTTGAGCGTTATACTGATGGTTTCAGGATTAACAGACAGTCCACTTACCGTCAACTTATAGGCATCAGATGATTTCACCTTATACATATCGCTGTTGTTCATCATGATGGCATCGCCAAACCATCTGTCATTATCAAACATTCGCGACTGTGTATAACTTTGAGTGAAGTTCTTGACAAGGATTACAGCACCACTAACATCACTGAATATTGAATCAGGCGTAACATTGTCGGGTTTCACATAGAGTGAGATCCACGACCAGCCTTCACTGTCTCGACCAATGTTCTGAGACACATTAGGCTCAGACGTAAACACTACTGGATGACCGAATGTACCTACCCACGTGTCAGGCGTAAACCTACAAGCAGCAGACAGACTTGCAGAAACCACAGGATAGGTGTGACCGGTGCTTGCGTCATAAGCCTGATAGTTAATTTCCGCCTTATTGTCGATTTCATGCCCATATATATTGAACAACAACATGTAGGCATCATAACTCTCCAAGTACAACGGACTTGCTACGCCCACACATCTATCATCAATGAAGGCACCGACGATGTCGGCAGTATCGGTACTCAGAATGCCGTTCACGGACAGTTGGCCTATAACGTTCATCATGTATTCACCTTCTTCTGCCGTCCAGTTTGGACGCTCTCCCTCAACACGCACGGTAAGGCGCAGTGGCAGCTCTAAGTTTTGAGAACCTATGAGCCAAATGGTAGACTCGTATGTACCAATTGCTAGTCCAGGGTTGATCGTGATTGTAAGCTTCTCTTCGTCGAGTGGTTGCAACGTTCCGCTCGCATGGTCTATGCTTAGCCACGAAGGCACACCAATGACGTTGTACTTCTCAGCCTGTCCGCTAATATTGCGGAAGACTACTTCGCGTTTCACTGTACTTATGGCGTTCTTACTAATAGTGACAGCTTTTTCATCCCATTTCAGCGTTGACTGGTTGACATAGAAGCTCCATGTTACCGGTTCCATGCCGTTGCCATGGAGATCGCATATGCCTTTCGCAGTCACATTGACTATGCAACCTTCGAGACGTGAGGGCAGTTCGTCAAGGTTGACTCTGACGGTGCGCTCATTTGCCACAAAGCTGAACTTCACGTTCTCCAAATTCTTGCGGTCAGTAAGCGACGGGGCCGACGCTGTACTGAATGTAGCTTTTCCTTGTGTGCCTTCAAATCCATAGACAGCCTCAATAGTAGTAATAGACCTACCGGTAACATCCTTGCCACTGCCTAAAACGACAATCTGATTGTTGCCGTCCAATGTAGAAATTTCCATAGGATAGTAAGCCACCAAGCCTTCGCTTAATGTGTCGACACGGGTGTACATCATTTCTTTGATAACATCAGCTGTTCGGCGACTCTTCCACAGTCGAATCTCGTCGACAGCGCCTTTAAAGAACTTGTCATACATTAAGAAGCCTGTATCGGATGAGCGACGGGCTCCTATTATGATAGCATCACTCTGCAATGCCGGCACATCATCGGCCGAAAATTGCCTAACTGCTGTACCGTCCAAATAGAGGGTAGCCGTACCCTTGGTGCTCTTCAGCACATTGAAGGCTATATGATGCCATGCATTGTCGCGCAGGTCGGCCGTAGGAGCGGTACCTTCAATTTTGTTTACCATAAGCTTCAACTGTCCGTTGGCGTCAAGGCCTATCGACAACATTGAATCGGCTACATTGAATATTACCACATCACCCACTATGCCTTTTTCTGCCTTCACCCACCCTTCTAAAAGATAGCTGTCAGCGGTAGTTGTTGTGGCAGATGATATGTTGGCAACAAAAGCTGTGTTACCATCGAGCACAGCGGCATAGTTCAAGGTGCTTGTCCACCAGTTGTTTTCTGACGGCAGCGTGATGTTGCGTGAACGTGCCTTATCCTCAGCAAGCTGTCCATGTCCCTCGTCAAATGGCCAATAGGCAACAAGTGCATCGGTGAACACATTCTTAGTAGTGTACATAGATGTTTGGGCTGCAGTCATAGAACGGGCTATGCTCCAAAGAGACAGTTCCTGAACTTTGCCCGAAAATGTTCCACCACCCAAGGTGAGCAGTCCACTTCCACTATAAGCAGGTACCGTCTGCTGGTTTATAAGTGTCACGTCATTGTTGTCCTGGAAACAACTTGCCGACACCATAGGCTCAACTCCGGTATTGTCGTAGCTGACATGCAGGTAGAGCCATTTGTTCTTAGGCAAAGTATTTGTAGAAGTGACCTTCGTAGAGTCGAGAGTCAACACAAGGCGGCCACCATCAATGTCAGCTGCGAATCCATAAGCTGGCACACCGTGATATAGCAATCTGCCGTCGGCCGTATAGTTGAGCCACATATCGATGGAAAAAGACTGCATGTTCAGGTCTATAGTTGCAGATGTCTTGGCCTTTGTGTTCGGTTCGAGGCTCAGAGCAATCTTATGAGACACTTGACGCTCGTTGAGCTGTCCGTTTACGATGAAGTTGCCGTCAAGGGTAAGACTTCCAGAAGAAATATCCTCATTGAATGTCAGTGATATGTCGTCGCCCGGAGTGAGGATGCCGGTTGCTGGTGAAGGTGTGGCAATGAGTTGTGGACGACTAAGGTCACGAGACACCGTCACCTCGTCGCTTTCGTTGTTGACAATAGTCTCGCCTTGCCTGCAACACGTAACAGCCCTGAAAACATAGTCTTGATCGGAGAACGAGCGGTCACTCATGTCCAACTGATAGACTAATTTGCTCCCACCAGTTAGTGCCGGAAGCAGTCTCAAAGTAGAGTCTGCCTTTACAAGGACAGAGTCCTTGACGTATTTCTGTAGCAATTTGAAATCAGTATCGTTAACGCCTTTATATTCTAATTGTATGCCCATGAGCGAAGCCATGGAATAGTCGTAGCCTGACATGCTGAGGTCGATAGGATTGACGTGTCCACTACCTATATCCTCGGCATTGAACACTGAGCGACTTGCCTCAAGCCTGATGTCTGAGCATGCAGGCTGGAAGTAGACGCTGACCTTGCCGTCGCTATAAATACTAGGGAATGTTCCAAGGTCGTTGGGTTGTGATGGCGAGCAGAGCCGGAGGGTTATGTCCTTATAGTCCATCACGTCGGTGTTAGTTTGCTTCAGCGTGAATGTTTTTTCGGTCTCACCAAACGGCAAGAGCATACTGATGCCGTTGTTAACTATCCGACCTTCCATACCCACCTGTGCTCCGTTTGGATTGTTCCCTACTACCAACAGATTGTAAGTGACTGCCTTTTGTGCCTCTGAATTATTGACGAGTTTCACTTTGAAAGTAGCGGTTCCGCCTGCAGGAACACCAGTAACGATAGGATCTGTGATAATAATCTCTGGTTTCTCCACCTGAACTGTCTTCTCAGAGATTATAGTTCCGGGCTTATAGTATTTTGTCACTACTTCGTCCTCATAAGGATTGCTGGTAGTTCCACCGCGAGTGTAGAAGATAGGGCCGAAGCCATCAGGAGCGTCAAACACATCAACGGAGATGGCTTCGCCAAGACCGCTCTCCTGTAAGGTATAGGAGATTGACTTTGTAGAGTCACTTGTGTTCCCCCATGTCTCTATTCCGCTAAAATATGTGTTGTTGGTTATCTTAAAGACATTCTCGGTGACGGCAACTCCCGGATGTACTACGAGACGGCTTTCACTACCTCCAATAATAGTCATTTCTGTAGTCAGCGAGTGAGTAGCGTCGTGATGATTTTTCTTCGAATGCGTGACAGAGACTGATGCTCCCGAATCAAACGAATAGTTCTTGTCTATATATTTCTCCCGTTCGCTAATGGCAGTAACCTTTGCCTGTTCATTGTTGGCAAGTTGCTGCTTCCACATTTTCACCTGTTCGTTAAAATATTTGACGGTGTCCTGGAATACGAGACGTTTACAGTCTACAGGTAGTATAATCGCATAAGAAGGACCAATGCAAAGCCCGTCATCTTTTACATCATAATATTCCACCGCTTTCTTTCCCCATACAGGGTCATCGTTGCTTGTTCCGTAGTTGGGATTATCCTCAGATAGTGTGGTAACATATAAAGGTGGCATGCCTGCAGCTGGACGGCGAACAGAATCAATGCTTCCCACTCGCTGCAAGACAACGTTGCGCATGCTTATAAAGTCGGGTATCACCTTGTTCTCTATCTGGTAGGTTGTATAGTTGAAGGCCGTATTAAATTTCTCACCTGTGGCAAGCATATTGTCCATCGTTACGAAATAATTGCCAGTAGTTTCATCTTTTTTAACATATACAACACGGCTTGAACCAACAATGGTATTTGTTGACATGCCTACAAACACATCACCGACAGCTCCCACGAAGTTGGGCGAATTGCTTGTCGACACTTGCTCGGTGAGAGTAGTAGTCGTAGTCTTCGTATCATTATGGCCATAGGCAAGATTGACTTCCAGCCCGGCGGAGATAGTGTTTGTCGCCTCGCTCTGATTGACGACTCCTCCAAGAATACTTCCAATAATTGATTCCAATTCAAGACCGACCTTAGTTGAAAGAATAGTCTGGTCTTTGTTCCCAGCTTTCTGGGTGTTGGTAAAGCTCCGCGTAAACGACGTACCTTTAGAATATGTTGTCTTCGACTGAGAGCCGGGAGGATCGCGCAGAATGAACAGCACCTTGTCTGGTCCGGCAGTAACGAAGTTGTTGCCGTTGGTCAGTGAACCAAGAACGATGGCTTTGATGGTCTTGTCCCATTCAATGGTTTGCCCGCTGACATCATAGCTGACGTGAAGGCTACGGGTGTAAGGTGCGTGAATATTGGGCAGACCTGCCACAAAGTTATAGGTGGCATGTCCTGAGGAGTCGAGGGTGAAGTTCTCCTCTGTCAACTGATGGACAGCCCCACTGTCGAGAGTGAGCGTAGTGGTCGATGCATACTCATTCTTGAGAGTTACATCGAGATCGGAAAGCGGGTCTATATAATCCACTGGCGACTCACCGTCTTTATTAACATAACGTTCATAGGCATTGATGTCATAGGTGTATTCCACTCCCTGCTCATAAAGCGGATAGCCAAAGGCATATTTGACGCTGTCAGCTTCAATGGAATAAGCCGCTACTGGCTTTTTGTCTCCATTGATGTCGGTCACCATTACTGAATCTCTGCCAAAAGCTCCGTTGCCGTTCTCCGTAATGTCAAGTACTACGGGAGATCGATAGGTGAATTTAGCGGCAGCATGATAGGTGAAATATTCGCTGGCAACTGTATCATTAACAAGCGAGTCGGTGTAGGTAGCCGAAGCATTGGTTGCATCGATGACCCGTTGAGTGAATCTTATCTCGCTCTGTGACGGAATGTACACCCTGCTTGTCGTATAGCGCAGTGGTGGCAGATCTACGGCAAACTCACCTGTCATGGAGTCTGTCTCTACCTGTATATAATTCTTCCCTATCGGTACATAAGCACGTGAATGGCCAATTGTAGTATTGAAATCACGACGTGTGGAATCCTGCACATAATAATAGGCATTGCCTATTTGCTGGCGCTTGGCATGAATAAACTCATCTCTATAAGGATCATCCTTAAAGTTGAGGACAATGATTGCCTTGCCGATGTTGGCAACTCCGACACCTACGCCTAAAGGCTTGTTCTCCTCAGTTGCACCACCTGCTACACGCCCTGCGACGGTGACCGTTGTCTCATCAAAGAAATCCAGATTTGAAACCGACTGTTCAAAGGTGAAAAGGCTGCCTGTCTCTTTGGCATTCTCCGGATAACTGCCACCACCGGCAAATGTATGACCGGGCATAGTAACTGATACATAGTGGTCGCCAATAGGCACATCAATTTCATAGTCGCCATTTTCATCGGTGGTTACGGCCTGACCATACTTGGTCACGGGCAAGCCATCAATGTTGAGGTTTGCGCCTTCAACAGGTATAGTAGTATTGGCATAACGCACTCTACCTCTAACAGGGAATGAACTGACATCCTTGAAGTCCTTGCCGGAAAACACAAGTGAGTTGTTGCTGACATAGCAACTGACGTTCGACGGCGAAAACTTGTGGATACCCAATGTCGGCGTAGCAATGTAATTTGTGCCTTCCCCTGAGAATGGTATGCCACGTATCATGAAATTGCCGTTCTTATCGGTATAGCCACAAAGGCTCAGCTGATCGTCGTTCGGAATGTATTCGCTGCTTGTCGCTGGTACGTCGAGGAAACCGATGCGTGCGTTTGAGGCATCGTTGCTCTTGCTGTAGTCGTAGACTAGTGTCTGGGTAGTGAGCTTCTCGTCCATCGGCCAGTAGATGGCAAGACCATCCTCATTGCCTGCCAGTGTATGACTGTAATTTTGTGCGATTTCATCGATTGTCAATGCTTTAGTGAAAAGACGGAATTCATCAACATATCCAATGAAATGACTGTCGCTATTGCGCGTAACATTATTGCCAAGCACGAGCGTGGTGTCGTTTGCCAAAGGTGTCAATGTTGTCGCTATTGACAGCGTGTCGGACTGAACAGAGTCGAGTCCATTGAGATAGAAAGACAAGAATCTGTCCTTTACAGTTACGCTGACGTGCGACCATCGGTTGGCGGGCAGACGAAGTTTTGTCGCTTCGTTATTGGCGTATAGTATATAGTCGTTGCCATCGTTGTTGTATTTCAAAGACAGGCTTAACGCTCCTTGTGTTGCAAAGACTGGATAATCGGCTTCGCCCATCATGACATCAGCATCGGGCGAGAGATACATCTGGATGGTGTATTCCTTGCCCATAAGCTTTTGAAGCACACCACTTTTGGCAGTATAACGGATTCCTGCCGTCGAAACGTTGTCGATCCGAAGCGAACGGAACTGGTTGACATCCTCTCCGTTTGCTACACTTGGAGTAAGTGTTATCTTCACGTCTTTCACAGCAGTACCATTATCATAATAGACACGGCCTGAAAGCACGCCAGTAGCAAGAGCAAATCCATCAGTGGTATAGTCGCGGATTCCTTTGATGCTGTCACCACGATTGACCCAAAGACGGAGGTGATATTCATAATAAGAGCCGGGATTGACTGCCTCGTCCTCATAGCTATAAAGACTCGCAGTACCATTGGTGGTATATATGTCGTTCCACGCAGTGTTGTCGGTACTGCCTAATGGCCGACGCTGGAGTATGTAGTAGGTTGTCTCATTGCCAACCTTGTTAACACTCCATTGCAGCTTCACGCTCTTGGCATGGATACCACGAGTGGCAGTAAACGACTTTACTGTTGTTCCACTTGTCAGTCCGCCATAACGGATGTCGCTCTCATAGTCCTTACCCTGCACGTTAATAAAGAGACGGTACTGGTAATCCTCGTATGAATAGAGGTCATTCTTGTCGGTATAAGAGCCGCTGGTCTTACTTTCACTGTTGATTACCTCGCTCTTTATGACCTTCCATGCATCAGTGGGTTTGTCGCGGCGTTGAATGTCGAGCGTGTAGGTGTTGCCGCTTTTAGCATCGGTGATGGAAGAGATGCCCCACTCTATCGTTACGCCATTAGGACGACCGATGACATTGAACTTAGAGATAGCAAAAGTGCGTGTAAACTTATGTTTAGCGGTTGCATACAGCCCTTTTGCATCATCGGGAGTGTTAACCGTCCACCCGTTTGGCATAAAGCATATGGTGTACTCGTATTCCGTATCCTCATTTAAATCTTTGTCATAATACTGCTTGCCAGATTCCTTGTCCTCATAGGAGCATTTTTTGTAGTCCACTTCAGCAATCTTATTGTAGTCGGAGGTCGATTGCCCGGTTATCTTCCTTCGGAAAACACCCCATTTACCTTTTGTGTCAACATGATTCTTGTTTTTTATCTCCGACGACCAATCTATCTTTACATATTTCTTGTAGGCATCGGTTGTTAACGTACGGACATTGGCTGCACGTGGATAGCCTTTTAGCGTGACGGCGTTGTAGTCCTTGCGGAAAGAGTGACTGCTTTGTAGCAAATCATTGAAACATTCGGCCTTTTTATTGCCCAACAGTATGATGCGTGGATATATGGTAACGGGCTCATAGTTATCACAACTGAAGCTGTTGGTGTAAGTCGTTGCATTGTTGCTTTTTGTCCAATATCCAAACGTTTGAACGTCTTTGTCCTGAAAGTGCTGCGGATGATTGTTTGTCTTTTGCAGGGAAAACACATGTTTATAATTGCCGATGTCTTCTTTGAGCCCTGTAAAGTTCCAAGTCACCTTTTCGTTCTGGCGCTTGGCTGTGCCGGCATTTGCAGGAAATTCATTGGTACTGTATGCCTTGGTATAGAAGTCAAGAACCTTCCATACAGGTCCGTTCTTACTGTTGTTGACATTCCAATAGCCTCTGATCTCAACATGATGGCTACCACCTTCGATGTTATAGCCGAGGACAAGTCCTATCTTCACCCAATGTAAGTGCTTTAAGGTAACATAGCGGGGATCGTAAGTGGCTACTGAAAGATAGTCAGAGTAGGTTTTCGATTTCAGTATGTACTGTTCGCTTCTTAACGCCCTGAGTTTCTTTTCCCATGCTTTATCGTCATACTTTCCGCTCTTTTTTTCTACCACAGGAATGCCAAGCTCGCTCAGAGTACATATCTTTACATCATCGACCCAAAGCTCAGGGTCGCTGCACCAATAACTGTGATCACCTGAATTCCTCATAAGCAGCAACTCGAATGAAATGCCGCCTTTGTTCTTGTTAATCAATGTTGTGTTGTAAGCACCATCTCCATAGTTGGTATAGTCGTATTGGGTGATGACTGGCTCGCCCGCCAATACCGGCAACGAAACTAAAATAGAAAATATTAAAAAGGAAAGCAGATATTTGATGGTTGTCATAAGTCAGTAGATTTTTAATGAACAATAAATTTCTTGCCGTTTTTAATGTATATGCCAGGCTTTACAGCTTCTTTCACCTGAACGCCTGAAAGTGTGAAGATTCGTTCTTCGCTTTCTCGGCTTCTGCTGATAAAGGTATCAATGCCGGTTAACTCTGAAATTGTCAGCCAATAGGGATACTCAAGATTACCCATGATTTCATTGGCTGAGAAAGAACAAGACTCTGGAACGTCCACTATCGTAGGGTCGGTAAAATCGCCATAGACGACTTTAAAGTGAAACACGTCGCCAACCTCACCAGGTATAGTCAATGTGCAGAGTTCTTGCTGGAAAGCGACACTACGGCCTATAGCACGCAGATTGTTCTCTTGGTCATAAACAGCCACTTCGTAGTTGTGCAGGCGTGCGCCACTAAGTCGTGCACAAACGAAATATGTCATCGTTGACGGCCAGTCAGTGGGAACTTTGAATTCGGGAAAATAGGAAGGACGGTCGTAGATGCCATCGTAAGCACCATCAGCATACGAAGAGGAAGGTACTAGGAGCATGACAATTATTGCCATTGCTATAAAAACCTTGGTCCTTGAATGGAGGTTAGGTTGAGTCATTATGTTATTTGTTTTGTTTTTAGTTTGGATAGAGTACAAATTTAGGACCTAAAAAGTAATCAAACAAGAAAATAATACCTTTAAAATAGTCAAAAGGGTGCAAAAAGACCCTTGAAAACAGTCAAACAAAGGGTTAATCGTAAGCTTTTGCAATATCAAATAGCAAAATAAAATGATTGGAATAGCTTCCGTACGTTTCCTTAATGTTCCGCTATTTGTTTGCGAAACCCTTTCATTACACCTTTGAAACTTTGCTAATTCTTCAAGTGTAAAGATAATAATATCGCTCACCAAAAATAAAAAGATGTTTTTGCTTAGAGCTACTCGCCCATACTGAATTTAATTCCGCTATTTTTCCTCAATAACTTATCTATTTCAAAAAATCTTTGTAAGTTTGCAAACGAGAACCGTGAGATGGTCAGCAATAACATAAACACGGCTATCGGCATTTTATACATTAGGCGTTTATCTAACGCTTGTTCTTGACGTTTCGAAATCTGGTAAATTTCTATTATTGTCAAAGAGCAAAGCAATACAGGTAGATGTCCATTTGGTGTGTTAACCACCAGCCTTAGTTGTGTACCTTATACAAAATATAAGGTTCGCTTCTAAGGTGTGGTATACATATCGGCGTGGATCTCTATTATGCTCGTTCTGACAATAAGGGCTTTACCAGAGCCTCGAAACGTGGAACGGACAGCAATAGGGTTCTACGCTTTTTTGTATACATACTCTATCAATCTTTACAGACTAGAATTTAGGCTTATGCTTGTAGACAACAAGAAAGACAGGTATCCTGACGACAATAAGAACATCAAAACCGTATGGGATTTTATTCGCACTTTTGCAGGACGCGACCAACTGCACCCTGAAATGACAACCACAGGAAGCCTTGATATTGTAACCGGATATTTCACTATCCGTGCCCTTAGCAAGCTTTACAACGATATACCTGAAGATGACGATTTCCGAATTATTTCATCCGAAATGGTGGCTAAGGATGCCGAGAAGGATAATGTCATAGACATTCTCAATGGCGATAATGGTATAAAAACCACACTGAGCCTTGCCGATTATGCACGTGATGCCATAGCCTTTATTCGTCGCGACAAAGTACAAGTCAGAGCCATTACAGGAGCCTTTTGTCATGCTAAAGCATACATGTTCAAGAGTAAGAACCACAACCGCTGGGATAAAAATTTTTATCTAACGGGCAGTAGTAATCTTACAGACGCTGGACTTGGTCTGATACCTTCAGCCAATGTTGAACTTAATATCGGAGATGCGAAGGATACCAACGATCCTAATCTAAATGAGCTTTGTTCATGGTTTGAAGATCTATGGAAAGCAGCTGACAATACTATTCCTACAGACCCTAACGACCCTAAATCCCCACGCATCAATGTAAAGGAATATTTCATCCGTCAGATCAACGAGTACTTCCGTAAATATAGCCCAGAGGAAATATACTATAAGATTCTGTATGAACTGTTTAATTCTGATATTGAACTCGACAACAGCATTGAGCATTCCCAAGATATGTCGCTGCTTCAAAACAGTGTTATCTGGAAGACGCTTTTCAATTATCAGCAAAAAGGAGTTATATCACTTATAAAAATGCTCCGAAAGTATGACGGTGCTATCCTTGCCGATGCCGTCGGGCTGGGAAAAACTTTCTCTGCCCTTGCCGTTATCAAGTATTTCCAAGAACAGAGATATCTGCCTATTGTCCTCTGTCCGAAGAAACTCGAGCAGAACTGGGAGCAATACCGCTTTGGACATGAGTCGCGCTTCGAAAAAGACGAGCTTAAATATGAGATTCGTTTCCATACCGACCTTCAGAACGACCGCTTGGAGAACTCATACAAGCGGTTCAAACTTGATTATCTGCAAACACGCAAGAAAGTTCTCTTAGTCATTGACGAGAGCCATAACCTGCGCAATGAGAAGTCAGGACGTTATAAGGAACTGGTCAATGAACTCATCATAAACAAGCCCGGACAAGAGAATCGTGACGTTAAAGTTCTTATGCTTTCGGCTACCCCAATCAACACCGGTCTCAGAGATGTGAAAGGGCAGTTCAATCTTATAGGGCATAACCGTGACGACGCTTTTAACAATGACGACTTCAGCGTTGAGTCATTAAGGAATCTCTTTGCCGAAGCCCAGCGCGACTATACCACTTGGTGCAGTGATCCTAACCGCACCATTGGCGGTTTTATCTCAATGCTGCCACCACGATTCTTCAATCTTACCGACAAGCTGATAGTAGCCCGTACCCGTAAGCTTATAGAGAAAACGCTTGGTGAGAACCTTGGCTTCCCACAGAAAGACAAGCCACAGAATGTATACCAGGGAGTTGAGCATTTAGGCAAACTCGAAACCACTGCCGACATATATAATGCTTTCGACGGACTTAGTCTTACTGCATATCAGCCAAGCCTGTTTCTTCACGAATCACGCAAAGAAGCAAAGAAAGAGGCTGCGTCAGACTGGAATGATGATGTCAACCGTGAGCGATTCCTTGTCAAGATGATGGGCATACTCTTCATGAAACGTTTGGAGAGTTCGTGGGCATCATGTATGACGACGGTGAAGAAGGTACTTGATGTTCATAATAAGACTCTTCAATTGGTCGTCGATTTCAGAAAGAATAATAACAAAGGTAATAATGACGGCTGTAGGCTTCAAGACACAATCCTGCAAGTGAATGATATTGATGAACTGACCGACGATGATGACGACATGCACAACGATGATTATTCTCTGCGTAAAGGAACAATCCTCTTGCAGGACATGAAGAATATCAGCGGCTTTGAACGCGGACTGCGCATTGACGTAAACAAGCTTAAGGACATCTATAAGAACTTTGAACTGTTCAAAGATGCTTACGAAAAAGGTGAAGAGCACGACAAGAAGCTTGATGAGCTTGAAACAATATTGAAGAAGAAAGCCAAGGCGCCCAACACGAAGATTGTTGTTTTCACTGCCTTTGCCGATACTGCCATGTTCATTTTCAACGAATTGAAGAAGCGTGGCTTTACTCGCATGGCAGCAGTATCCGGTCAGCATGTCGTTACCACAGGACACCAACACACCAACAACTTTACTGAGATATTGCAGAGCTTTGCGCCATACAGCAAACTCTACAAGGAGCTCGACTGGAGCGGACTTTATGAGCAGGCACAACTGTCAGCTGAAAAGTATTATAACGAAGAGAAGCAACGTTGGAATGTGCCTTACAGTAAGTGGCAGGAACTTGTCAGCAAATATCGGAAGAAATATGCTGCATTGCTTGATGACCCAATCGACATTCTGATAGCTACCGACTGCCTATCGGAAGGTCAGAACCTGCAAGACGCTGATGTGCAAGTCAACTATGACATACACTGGAATCCAGTCCGCCTGATTCAGCGTTTCGGACGTATCGACCGTATAGGCTCACCTAACAAGACAATACATTGTGTCAACTTTTGGCCGGCAAAATCATTTGAGGAATACCTTCATCTTGAGACGCGAATACAGAACCGCATGTCAATGATGACACTTGTTGGCTCAGAGACTCAGGAACTAAACGAGTCTTACAAGAAGATGATTGCCGACAATCCGCTTCAAGACCACAATGCCGACAAACTACTTGAGGAACTTCAGCACAACAGCATATCAGATATTGAATCGCCACGTACTCTGTCGCTGAAAGACTTCTCCTTTGAGGTCTACCGTCAGGACCTACTCGACTTCATCAAGCAGAAGCAGGATGTTTTCCGCAAAATGCCTAATGGAATATACTCTGGTTTCCGTTTCAAGCCCAACCTCTTCCAGCAGGACATTCCCGAAAGCCTTGTGGCCGTCGTAGGTTATCCTCACCGTGAAGCAGGCAGCAACAAGAAGTACAGCGAGATTTACCTTATGTGCCAGCCTGTCGATTCTAAGAAAGCAACTACCTTTCAAGAATTGAACCGTGCCGAAGTACTTGAACTCCTCCGCCTGCATAAGAAAGAGAACCGCTTTGTTCCCGACTGGATTGATGAGACTCATGACGAGAAAAAGATAAAACGTCTCTCCGCAATACTGCAAGAGTGGATGAAGGAGAAAGTTCCTCAGCAGGCAACATCGATTATTCTTGATATTGCCAAGTCGCATAAGGGCATGTTTAAGACTCGGCCAAAGAATTCCCAAAAGCTAGAAGATAAGTTCAGGATAGAGAATTTTGACCTCATCGTCTGGGAGTATGTTTCACGGTAAATACCTGTAAAAAGATGCAAGAGACCATATCTGTACTAAAGCAATTCATTAACAAGCCTCTTTACGATGCCTGTTGCGAACTATTGCATTACTTCAAGATTTCGTTCAATGAAGTAACTGCCGATCCGATTCCTTTCGAGCAATTCTATTTTGGAGCACGACACACAGAAATGCCAAAAGGTTTGAAAGATGTTATTGATAAGGTTGCCTCAATCTACTATATTGGCCAGATTGACAACGATTCCCTTATTGGGCAAGGTTCGGCAAAATCAGGCGAAGAAGTCGAATCATTAACCTGTTCCGGCAAATACAATGGAATGATGGTGTTTGCCGTTGATATACCCTCCAGCCAACATGTAACCCGTTCAGAAATGGCAGTACTGACCCGTGGCTTCAACCGCACGGTATCGGCACAGCCGGTTATCCTCATAATCCGTCAAGGCAATACCATTGCTCTGTCAACATGTGAGCGTATGGAGTATACCCAGCAATGGCGTGACGGCGAGAAGCTTGGAAAAGTATCAATACTCCGTGACATTAATTGCCTTAAGCCACATCCTGGACACGTATACATACTTGAGGAACTTGGCAAGGATAAATACACAACATTCGATGCCCTGTATAAACATTGGATGGAAGTATTCTCCAGCGAACTGCTCACAAAGAAGTTCTATGGCGAACTGAGCGACTGGTATGCTTGGGCTATACAAGTGGTCCGTTTCCCTAACGACATTACCTCCGATTCTGTCGACAAGCCAATGAACGATATGGCCGTTATCCGAATGATTACGCGCCTTATCTTTGTTTGGTTCTTATATTGCAAACGGCTAATACCAAAGGAATTCTTTGATATAGATTACATCAGGGAACATTTTATTAATGACTTTGCACCCAAAGGCGACATGCCGCTAATGTACGATGTTAATCAAAGCCGATATTATCGTGTAATCTTACAGAATCTCTTCTTTGCCATGCTCAACCGTCCTATTATAGCCGAGGGCAAGAACATTACCAACAACCGCCGGTTTATGCCAAAGCAGATGTATCATGGTATGAATCCCGGATACAATGTCAACAACCTCATGCGTTATAAGAATGTCTTTAAAGAAGGTGGCGCTGACGAGTTCCTACGACTGGCCAATAGCAGAGTACCGTTCCTCAATGGTGGGCTGTTTGATTGTCTCGACGACAAACCCCATAAAAAGTATTATGACGGATTCTCTGAAAACAAAGCTTCTCTGTCAAGACTGCATGTGCCGGACAATCTTTTCTTTGGCGGCACTGACGATGCCGACTTATCAACGTGGTATAACGATAAGAGAAAGAGGCATGTAAGAGTAGAAGGCCTTATCGACATCTTCCACCGTTATTATTTCACCGTTGAGGAGAACACCCCATTAGATCAGGAAGTCTCCCTTGATCCGGAACTTCTTGGAAAGGCATTTGAGAATCTGCTTGCTGCGTATGTTCCTGAGACAGGAACCAATGCCCGCAAACAGACAGGCTCATTCTATACTCCTCGTGAAGAAGTACAGTACATGGTGGTTGAGTCACTTGTAGCCCATCTTAAACGCATGTGTGGTGAAGAGAACGAAAAGATTTATCGCGCATTGCTGAGTTATTCTGATGAAGAAGTGATTGTTCCTGAAGAACAGCAGCAACATATAATGCTGGCTCTTTACAACTGTCGCATTCTTGACCCAGCATGTGGCTCAGGTGCTTTCCCTATGGGTATGCTCCAGATGATGGTGCATGTCCTCAGACGAATAGACCCTGACAACAAGATGTGGCATGACCTTATGGTTGACCAGGCAATGACTCAGGCCAAGCAGGCCTTTGAGACTGATGATGATCAAGAGCGCAAGGAACGTCTTGATGATATTGAGAACGCATTCAACAAAAGCATCAACGACCCTGACTATGCCCGAAAACTATATCTTATTGAGCATTGCATCTATGGCGTTGACATACAGCCTATAGCCATACAGATTTCTAAACTTCGTTTCTTCATCTCTCTTATTGTTGACCAACGCCCAACTGCCGATGCCACCAATAACTTCGGCATCCGTCCATTGCCTAACCTTGAAGCTAACTTCGTGGCTGCCAATACACTTATCCCTGTCAACTATGACAACTCGCTTGTAGATACTGTTCCTGAGGTTAGAAAGTACAAGAATGAATTGAAGGAACTAAACCATAAGGTATTCCTTGCCGGACGTAATTATAAGAAAGCCCAACTTAAAGATAAAATCACGAAGACCCGAAAAGCCCTTGCCAAGGCAATAGAAGACTCTGGATTCGTAACGCCCGGTGTTGCCAGCCTGCTTGCCTCATGGGATATGTTCGACCAGAATGGCTCAGCATCATTCTTTGATGCGGAGTGGATGTTGGGAGTTAAAGGTGGATTCGATATTGTTATTGCTAATCCACCATACGTAAGACGAACAAAGATTCCTGCAAAAGACAAACTTATATATGAAAGAAAATATTCAAGTACAACAGGGCAATATGACTTATACCTCCTATTTATAGAATTCGGACTTAAGACTTTATGTTCAGGTGGATTCCTTTGTTATATAAATCCAATTCGTTTCTTTAATTCTGATTATGGAATAGGATGCAGGAAGTTTATTGTCGATTCACATCATGTCATTTCTGTATTGGATATTTCACAATTGGATGTCTTTGAGAATGTTATGACATACCCTTGCATTATGCTTATTGAAAATAGGAAAAACAAAGATAATACAATTTTATATTTGCAACCGGATAGTCAAGAATCTGTACTTGATTTGAATTGGAGTAAAACTATTATTTTTAATCAAAAGGACTTTGAAACTGGCAATTGTATTTTTACTGTTTCAAATAATACAAAAGTTTCCAGAATAATTCAAAAAATAAATTTACGAAGTTCTAACATTGGGCAATACTTTGATATTGCACGTGGTCTTCCAAACAATAAGGTCGATTATGAAGGAAATAAATATCTTGCTATCAAATCTAGATCCGTAGATAGATATCATGTTGTCAATGATTATCTGCCTATTAGCACAGATTATGCCGACACATTTAAACAAGAGATGATTATCATGCCAAGAACCGTTCTGTTCTTGAAGTCTACAATAAAGCCAAAGAATATAGTGCTCTTAGATAGAATATATTATCTTATGCCAAAACAAACAGTCAATAGAGATATCTTTGCCATCATAGGAATAATTAATTCTAAACTCATAAACTTTTGGTTTGAATTTTATTATAAAACCACAAAAGTCAGTGGAAATTACTTTGATTTGAATGGTAATCAAATATCATCCATTCCTCTTCCTGTAAGAATGGAGAAAGATAAAGAGATTGATACTTTTGCTCAACAAATAATTAGAGCAAAGAAAGAGTCTTCTGATTCTGCTTCTTATGAGAAAAATATAGATTTCATAGTCTACCACCTCTATGGTCTCACTTACGACGAAGTCCTAATAGTTGACCCACAGACTACAATCACTCGTGAAGAGTATGAGAAGGAAGGCATTGATAGCAGTACTTTGCCCTAATAAAATAATTGCGTATTATGGGGGGTTAGTGCCTTTATGTTGGGGTAAAAAGATAATATTTGCTGTACCAAAGAGTATATTATAACGTTGTAATCTTATAGAAAAAGGTCTTTTGCTACTTAGCAAATAACCAAAAGCTAAGTAGCAAAATACTAAATGCTAGGAGGATTTTCCAAAACAGAAAGATTCAACAAAACAGGCTTTTATTTGCCGGTACAGCATTTGCCTTTATATGTTGACGTAAACCCTATTTTGGACAAACTTATTTAAAAATGAGCTCTGCCGAAAAAACCTGTCGCTTTGTTATGATGTGCGGAAAGAGAGCGAATACCACATTATTAAGTAATAACAAGCTACGCTTTGAGCGTGCAGAGCCATTGGCTTCAGAGGCTGAAACCAATGGCTCTAAACGTAAAGACATCAGCTTGATTAGCCGTTGGAACGAATTTACAATCTTAGACTAAAAATTATATATAAACGATAATTATCCTGTTTTGTATATAAGCAAAATAATTTTGACTGTTTTAAAGGGTGTTTTTTGAGTCGAAAACTATGATTTTGACCGTTTTAAAGGGCTGAAACATTTGCTGTTATGGATTATTTTTAATATATTTGCACTCTTAATATAAGAGTTAAACCTGCTGATGTATCATTGCAAATGAAGTTGATTGCCATCATATCATCACTCATTCTAAGCTTGACGGCAATGACTTTGCCACAAGGTGTTGCGGCAAAGGGCAACGGCCTTTCTGCAAGCCAGACTGTTCCTGCTGACAGCGACACGCTGAATTTTGTAAGGGCAAGCATAGTCATCGGCAGTCCTGACGCGCCATTATACTCTGCCTTTGGCCACTGCGCAATAAGGATGCAGTGTCCAAGCGCTGGTCTTGACTACTGTTTCTCGCTTGAACTGGAGCCTACAGCTGGCAATTACATAAAATATTTTTCGGGAAAAACGAAAGCCGGCATGTATGCCGACCCTACAAAGGACTACATAGAGATGTTCAGAAAGGAGGGTCGGGGCATAGAACAATACGAACTGAACCTTACTCTGCCAGAAAAGCGATTGCTCTGGAAGCATCTTGACGAGGACATGATGCAAGGAGCGGTTCACGATTTCAACCTAATAAGCACCAATTGCGTACAAGCCAGCTTCCTGGCCATTGTGAACTCACTGATAACTGACAGCATCGACTACACCATACCGCCTTCACTTTACTGGAAAAGCGGTCGACAAGTAAGGAATTCGTGTAGGTTCTCACCGTGGGGAGAGTTTCTTCTTATGTCTATAGCAGGAGGAGCGTCGGACATGCACGCACCTTTGGCCAACAGCCTTTCACCGGAAACGCTGGTACAACTGTTTGAACGGTCGCGACTTGTGGACATAAAGACAGGTCAAAGCCGCCCCATGTTCAGGTACAAGCCTACCACTTTACTGCAGAAAAAAAGAGAGCCGCAAGCCTCATGGCTTACACCTTTGGTGTTCTTCTCTATTCTTCTGGTTATCACGGTGGCAATAACAATAGGAGAAAAGCGGCTTGGATGGCGCAAGCCGGCAAGGGTTGCCGACGCGGTGCTGTTTGTCTTTCAAACACTTGTGGGCATACTGTTCGTCTACATGGCCATATCGTCAAATATTTTCGGCACACGCTGGAACTGGTATCTCATTCCCTTCAATCCGCTACCGGCAATTCTGTGGCTGTTATGCCGCAAGAAGAACTGGTACCACAAGACATACCTGGCTTACACAGTGGTGCTCTTGCTGTTTATTTGCGCCACACCGCTGTCGCTGCAGCTTGACATTCCACATGCTATTCTATGCGCAACGATGGCTGTAAGAACAGCTTCGCACATAGAAACAGGCAGAAAAAAGCAGAGAAAAACGAAATAGATACAAAAATGTAGAATAATTACCCAAAACCAATTTGCCAAATGAACAAGATTAGAATCACAGCCATCGGAAAGTTGTTCTTTGTGTTTGCCTTGCTGTTTTTGGGCGGATACGGCACCAAAGCTAACGCAGAAGTAGTAAAAACATTACTTGCCAAGGTCGTATCAGCACCCACCGGCGAGGGGAAAGTGTACATTTCGGAACAGAAAACCGACTCGCCGAGCAGCCAAGTCTTTAATTACGACCCGAATCCAAACCTTGACAACGCCTGGAAGCACTGCACACGCGACGCATATCTTTATGCCATACCAGACAGTGGCTATGTCTTCAATTGCTGGACTGGCGACGGAAAGACTGAAAACAACATACTGCTGAGCCGGCAAGCATGCCCCTTCATGATGCTTACCCACAACAACAGCAGGACTGACAGCACGTCTTACATCTTCACAGCCCACTTTGCCAAAGCCGGAGCGCTGACAGCGGCTTCAGCCAATGAGAGTTTGGGCACTGTGGGCATGGACAACATATCAAACAAGCTTGGCGAAAAGGTTACGCTGACGGCCTATCCTGACTTGTTTGCTGCAAGCTTTGCCGGATGGATGGACGCCGACAGCAACATGGTAAGCACTGAAAAAACGCTGACTGTTACCGTAACTGACTCGACAAAATACATCGCCGTGTTCGACTCATTGGACATGAAGAACACCGGCTTCTATGCAAGATTGGTGCCAATGAACGACTCCAACAGATACGAAGGATTGGCTTTGGGACTCGCTGGCATATCAGAAAAGAGCATGGACTCGCTCTACAGCGGCCAGACCTTTGGCAATAGCCTCATTATTGCTGGCGGAAAGAAGATGCACTCTTCGCCATCTTTCGTTATAAGACTTACGGGAACGCCTAACGGCTACGGCGGATTGGCGGAGCTTGACGGCAGCGTGCAGGGCCACAAACTGACAGAAATAATAGGCCAAGCTGCCGAAGGAACTGTGCTGGGAATGGCAAAAATAAATGAATACAGCAAGACCTTATACCTTAAAGAGGGCGAATATGTGGCCTATTTTGCCAACAACGAGCGCGCTGCAGGGGCCATGGAGGAAGGATTCGACACGGTTTCAACTCCTACACTCTTCGGCAAGCAAATTGAAAAGACGGGATACCGCTGGGAGGTGATGCCCATAACCGAGACCGACACTACTGCCTACTTTGGCGCATGGCCGCAAAGCTCCAAGCAGATAGATGGACGTTACCTAACCACTATGTACACGGCCTTCCCCTACAAATGCCTCGACGGAGTGGAAGCCTATACGGTTCAGGCCGTGAAAGCCAACGGAGAGATGGAGCTAAAGAAGATAGAATCGGGCGTGGTGCCTAAATATACTGCCGTGATACTGTCATGCCTGACGCAAGACCCAAAGACAAACAGGCTGCTGCCGCTGCTCGACGAGAGTCAGGAACCAATAACAGGCAACCTGCTTAAAGGCGAAATATGGGTGAGAGACGTACTGAACGGCAAGACAGACTCTACATTCCAGACCTTCCGCAAGGCATTTGATGCCGACAATATGAGAATACTGAGCAACAATTTGGACTTTAACAAGAACTGGAATGGCACTTACATAGCAAACAACACGGCTTATCTCGACGTAAGCGGACAGACAAGAAGGGCCGACAGCTATTATCTGCCAGAGCACTTCAGCACGGACATAAACACCATAAGTGCTGAAACAGGCCTAGATAACAACCGTTCTGACGGCAGGATATACAACCTCAGCGGCCAGTATGTAGGCAACAGCCTCAATGGTCTGCCCCGTGGAATCTACATTAGTAACGGAAAGAAGATAGTCAAGTAGCAAAACGGTTGCCATATTACGTAAATATAACCGCAAAGGGGCGCACCAATATACTTAAGAATGGTGCGCCCCTATTCTGTCTTTACCGCAAGATGATGCCCTAGTGCAATTACATCAATCATCCGCAAAATAGCTACAAGAGGGGCAAGACTCGCATTACAGTCTCGGATTTATTTATCAAAAAAATGCGAAAAAACTTGCATTCGAATGAAAAACTAAGTAAATTCGCACTCATACGATTTTATCGTTCTTCACTTGTTTCTTTTGCAATGATTTCGCCCTTAAATCGGGTTTACACAAGAATAAAAACCGTATGCGGAATCAGCCTTTATCAAAGCAAGTAAGTTTGCAAAGAAACAGCCCAATCGCTACAATTATACCAAAGCTGATTATACAATATCTACCTTCTAAAGGGTAGGTTACAGGTTCGAGTCCCGTCCGAATCACAAAAATTAGTGAAAGAAAATTGTAAAATAACGCGAGTCCAACGAATTTAGAACAAGGTTAATTGCCTGTCTATGGAGCGTTCTGCTACGATTGAATGTTTCTTTGGTAAGAAGCATGCTGCCAGGAGATTTACGATGAAGTCCTCAAAAAATCGGTGCCTTGAAAGTTCAAATTGAGTGATATTTTCCTGTTCATCATTTACTGTCTCTATAATGGCCCGCTTTATTAGCAACAGTTTATCTGAAACCATCATCAGTGCAGCGTTCATCAACACCGGTTTAGAAGACCAGAAAAGGATTATCCCGACACGATTCTAGGAGAAGGGAAAGAGAGTAAGTTTGTCAAATACCATTCGGTCGACCGATTAAGAAACTCTATCTTTCAAAAATAATCAAAGATTGATCAAGAATAATATTTGATTGATTTTGCTTTATAAATAAGCGTGTCTCGCCGATTTATGCGTTGTGTATATGTAACTAATATGTGGTATATTAATGAACCAATCAATAATTTTAAACTTTTAAACATAATAATCTTACAATTTATTGCTAACTTTGCATTGAATTTAAATATGTTATATCAACACAAACTGTAAAAAATCACATTTTAAATAATAGTCTATGAGAAGAGATTTACTTAATTTCACCGTAGCATTGGCTTTGTTGCTCCCAACGGCAAAAGCTTCGGCACAGAACGCATCGCCCGGAATCACCATTAATCCGGAGCTGATGAAGATGTCGAGCGCCGAGAGGGCAAAAGCTCAAAAAGAGTTTGAGGCCAATTACCCATTAGTGGCAAAGCAGCAGGTTCTCACCCCGCGCCAGTCGGCATTCCCCGATGGCAGCAGGCGCCTTTTCAGCTTTCCCACACTGTCGAAAACTAAGAAGGCGACGCCACGGCTTGTCAACGCTTCTGCCACCATCTGGGCAAACTTGGCAACGAAGAGCGATTGGACATCTTCCAATAACGGACCTTTCGGCTACTACAGCTTCAGTCCTGTAAGCCCCCTCACTTACACGTCGCTCTTTGAGACTTCCGACCAAAGCCCCGCGAAGAACGGTGTGCAGTATGCCGACAATGGGCATATCTACGGAATAAGCCTCGACACCCGTTATTCTTCTTACGGACTCATCTTCGAATATCTCTACGACACTGATACAGAGACAGGAGTAACCACTCGGTCGAGCCTGACTTACAGAACGAATGTAAACCTTGCTGCCTACGAGACGGCGCAGGCTGAGGACGGAACAGTATATGGCCAGTTCTATTCGGCTGACGGCACCTCGCTGGAGTGGGGCACTGTAGACTACTCCACCAGAACCCGCACCACGATTGCCCCATCGACCCATGATTACGTCGCCCTCGGAATAACCAAGGAAGGGCAGCTCTATGGCGTCGCAACCGATGGTAACCTGTATAAGGTAAACAAAGAAACAGGTGAAGAGACTCTTGTCGGAGCCACAGGACTGATAATAGAAAGGAGCAATGGACGCTTTTACGCACAGACCGGAGAGATAGACCCGAAGGACAACACGTTTTATTGGTTCGCCATTGATGCCAATCAGAACACTGGCCTTTACGAGGTCAACCTGCAAACCGGCGCGGCGACACTTATCTCGACCGCCAACGGCGACCAGCTCTATGGAATGATCGTGCCGCCCGCAACTCCTGCCGGTGGCGCTCCCGCCAAGATTACTGACGCCGCCGCGTCGTTCCAGGGCGCAAGTCTGCATGGACAGATAACCTTTACAGCTCCTACGAAGACATATTCCGGAGCCGACCTGACAGGCACTGTCAACTATACCATAATAGCAAACGACTCGGTGATAGCCACTGGCAAGGCCTCGGCCGGGCAGAAAGTCAACGCTGACGTTACTCTGCCCAAGAGTGGCAATTACCGCTTTGTTATAACCACAAGCAATGACGCCGGTGAGTCGCAGAAGGCCAAAGTGGCACAATGGATTGGCTACGACGTTCCGCTGCCGGTTTCAAATGTGAAAGTTTCAAAGAACGGCCAGGCCGTAACAGTTTCTTGGAACCGTTCTACGGGAAGCGTGCACAATGGCACCTTGGGCACTCCGCTTACCTACGACGTCTATCGTGTGGCTGAAGGCGTCTACACCAAGGTGGGCACCAACATCGCCGACTCGTTCTATGTTGACAATGTTGAAAGCACCAACCTGTCTTATTACACCTATGCTGTAAGGGCTGTTGCCGAGGGGCAGGAGAGCTCGTTGGTGTCTTCAGAAGGCATTGTTGTCGGCATAGCAGTTGAGCCGGACTGGACTGAGACCTTTGACACTCAAAACGATATCAGCATGTTCACAATCCTTGACGCCAACAACGACGGAAGCACATGGCGTTACAGTTCGAGCATGCATGCAGCCTACAGTAATTACAACCGCGGTGGTAATATGGACGACTGGCTGTTCACGCCTCCTATCCATCTCAAGCCAGGACGCCTCTACACAGTCTCGTTCAAGGCTCAGAACCAGTGGCCAAGTTTCGCCAACTCGTTTGAGGTGAAATGGGGTAACGACACCACTGTCGCCGCAATGACAAATACCATTCTCGAAACCACCATTCCTACTCCTGGTGGCGGCTATCAGAACTATAGCGCCGACATAAGCGTTGAGAAGGAAGGCAACTATTACATCGGCTTCCACGACAACACACCAGCCGACGCCAGCCAGCTCTACATCTATCTTGACGATATTTCAGTAGAAAATGGCGCGCTCTTCACGGCGCCAGCTTCGGTCAGCAACCTGACGGTAACGCCGGGCAACAGGGGTGAGCTCTCAGCAACGATTTCGTTCGATGTTCCCTCGAAGTCGGTAGGTGGTGCCAATATCGACAAGGTCGACAGCTTGCAAATCAGCCGCGACGGACAAGTCATCGCAACTCTTGCCGGAGCAAGTGCAGGCACTTCGCTCACTTACAGCGACAACGCTGTGCCTTCTAACGGAGTTCACAGCTATGTGGTTACTCCTTATCTTGCCGGAGAATTCGGACAGAAGACATCAGCGTCGGCTTATATTGGCATTGATGTTCCTAAAGATCCGGAGAACATTACTTTGCTCGACAACCAGAACAGCGTGCTCGCAATGTGGAATCCTATTTCCGAGGTTGGAGCCAATGGCGGCTACGTCGATCGCGACGGCGTTACGGTAACATTCTATTCCCTCTTGGAGAGCATGTTCGGCTTCCAGGTCGGCGACTCTATTGGCGTAAGTGCCCCGGGTGCTTCGCGCGCTGAGATTGCTCAGAACACTGAGGAGACAACAGAGGTCGACGGAAAGACGCAGACACTCTATCAGGTGGCGGCGCGTGCCTCCAACGAAATCGGCCATGGCGACTATGTCGGTTCCGACGCCGTAGTCATTGGCCCGTCGATAAAGCTTCCGTATAAGGAGAGCCTGAAGAACGGAAATCTTGAAAACGGATTCGCTTGGATTGAGGGCAACGCGCAGTATGCTGCCAACAACGATGCGGCCGGATGGATTGTATATACCGACAATTCGGCCGACAACGACGGCGGAAGCTTCCTCTGGCATGCCTACACATCGGTGGGCTCAAGCTCAAGCCACGACTACACCATAACCAAGGGTGATGAGGTGTCGATCAACACGCCGAAGATTTCGCTTCGCGGAGCCGCAAACCCGAAGCTCTATTTCTCGCTTTATGCTACAGCAAGCGATCCGGCAAAGCTTAAAGTACTCGTGCAGACTCCTGACGGGGTCGACCATGAGGTGTCGACATTCGATTTGTCGACCACTGCACAGAACGGTTGGACTACCAAGAGCCTAGACCTTGGCAGTTATACCTCTGAGCGTTACGTGATTCTCAAGTTCCGTGGCGTTGCCGACGGAGAGGCTGCTTATATTGGCCTCGACAACATTAATGTCTTTGACCAGTTGGACCACAACCTCGCCGCTGTTGGCATCGACGCTCCCGCTTCAATCACTGAGGGTACGAGCGGCAAGGTCAACGTGTATGTCGAGAATTATGGAGCCAATGCGGCTAAAGACTACAGTGTGGTGCTCTATGCCGACAATAAGGCTGTCGACACAGTGAATGTGAGTAAGGAACTGGATGTGCTTTCGACTGACACCGTCGCACTGACTCTTCCTGTCACCATTAATCATAAGGACAGCATAAATGTCAAGGCCACAGTTGTCTACGCGTCCGACCTTAAGGCTGACGACAACACCACCGAGACAAAAGTTGTTGGCGTGGCGGCCTCGGAATATCAGGCGGTTGCTGATTTGAGCGCCACTCAGACGGGCAATGATGTCAACCTTAAGTGGTCCAAGCCTTCTGAGCCAGCACCGGTGGAGACGACCGAGGACTTCGAAAGTTATTCACCGTTCGACACTCAGCTTGGCAGTTGGACTACTGTCGATGGCGACAAGGGCCTTGCCGCAGGCTTCGACCAGAGTGCCACTTATCCGACACAAGGCACTCAGTTTGCTTTCGAGGCCTTCAATCCTAACGCTATGTTCGAGGGTGAGGACGATCTGACAACGACCAATCCGGGACTGGCTCCTCACAGCGGAAAGCAATTCGCTGGTGCGCCTTGGGCTCGCGACGCGGCCACGCAGAAGCCTGTTGCCGCCAACAACTGGCTCATCTCTCCCGAGCTGTCGGGGCAGAAGCAGACCATCAACTTCTTTGCATTCAACCTTGCCGCTTCAAGCAACAATCAGGTTTATGTCTACACCGAGAAGTTTGATGTCCTCTATTCGACCACTGGCAAGGACACCGTCGACTTCGTGAAGATAGAAAGTGATGTTGCCGATGGGTCAAATGCCATCAGCCAGGGTGTCAACTGGAAGGAGTTCTCTGTTGAGCTTCCGGAAGGCGCAAAGTATTTCGCCATCCATCATTACACCGACGCTGACCACAGCTTCCTCTTCGGCATCGACGATGTGAAGTTTGTCAAGGGCGGAGTGGGAGCCTACGATTCAATAATCGCCTACAACGTTTATCGCGACGGACAGTTCATCGGCTCAGTCAAGGGCACTCTTTCTAATGTCTTGTCAGAGTCGTTCACCGATAATGCCGCAGCCGACGGCTCACATGTATATAATGTGACGGTGGTATATCAGTCGGCCGACGGCAAGATCAATGAGTCTGGCTTCTCCAACGACGCAAGCATTACCGTTACTGGCATCGATGCTGTTGAGGCCAACGCTGAGGGCAAGTACGATGTCTACACCATCGATGGCAAGGCGGTTAGGCTCGGCGCAAAGAGTCTCAATGGCCTCAAGTCGGGTGTTTACATCATCAACGACCGGAAGTATGTGATAAGATAAAAAGGAGTATTGACCACTTTCAGAGGCGGGCGCGTCAGTTTATTTTGCTGATGCGCCCGCTTTGCTTAACAATAATCTAACGTGATTTCGGCGAATTTATAACAGGGTTAGTTACCTGTCTGTAGAGCGCTCGACTGCGATTGGTTTCTTTGAAAAGAAGCAATAAACAACAAGTGCTGCCAAGATATTAACGATGAAGCTTTCTGAATAACGGTGTCTTGAATGTTCCATCTGTGCGATGTTTTTCAGTTCATCATTTACTGTCTCTATAATTGCTCGCTTTCTTGGCAAAAATTTATCAGAAACAGTCAATAAAGCTGATTCCTGTGCGAATGACAATGCAAAATTTGTTTATAATAGTTTCCCAACTGTTTTCAAAGACTATTAAATAGGAAACATCAGGAGCATATCTAATCCCTTTTAATTTTTCATCTTTTCAAAAAGAAAATCAGTGACTCAGGAAAGTTCCTAAGTCACTGATTTTCCATGTGGACCAGATAGGGCTTGAACCTATGACCTCCAGATTATGAGTCTGTTGCTCT
>CAZUWO010000007.1:0-50005 GCA_964623995.1 uncultured Prevotella sp.
CCTTCTTGCAGGTTCATGTTCATTTTCCAGTTGCCTGCTACAATTTTCTTTCTCATTTTTTTCTTATTTAGAAGTCGATATAACTTGTTAGATTTCTCCCTCTTTCTAACCCATCCGGTCCACGCCCACAGCCTGTCGGCAAGCGTAAGCAGCAGTAATGGCAGTACAAACCAGCCCGCCACAAGCAGCAATTTGCGTGCCGTGCCGTCGGTTTCCATCTGCCCCACGCCCACATTTTCTAATCTTCCGTTAAGCTCTTCTGCTTCCGGCAAGTCGTTGTGGCTCCACTTTCTTATTATGGTTCCGTCCTTAATGAGCAGTAATCCCGGGTTACTTCTTATCACGGTGCGTAGGGTTGTCTCGTCGCCGGTGTAGAAAGGATATTCCGCTCCGGTAAGATTGCGCCACCGCTCCACCCCATCCTTTCCGCTTGCAGTAATGCAATAGAACGGATAACCATTATCTTCGGCATACTCAGCAATGCGGTCTATGTCACCGAAATTGCCGTCGGCAGCATTCTCTAAGTACGGAGACACAAGCACAAACGAGTAGCCCCGATGCCTCATAAGGCTGTCTGTAAGGTCGTTACCTTCGCTATCGTTTATAAAAAAGTCGTGTATTGGCGGCACATAGCCCTCCTTTGTCTGCACGGTCTTACTGTCAATGAACTTCCAAGTTGAGTCAGGATAGTCCTCAAGCGTAAATTCCTTGCGCTCACCATTCTTCTCCAGTACGAACGTTGTGGTGAATTCGGGTTGCGGAGCCCCTTTGGGTATGCTCATGTCCTGCGGTATGTTGACTCCCACATGGTAGGGACGGAAGTCGAAAAGCGGCAGTTTGTATAGGCACCACCCACTCAATATGAGTATGAAAAGTATGGTATAGTTGATTATTATCCACTGATTGGGCTTCGAAATAATCCGCACCATGAGCAGCGGACGCCATGCAACAATAAGCGAAAGGGCCAGAAGTACTATGTTCTTTGCCAGAGTCTGACCGTTGGTGAGGTGGATTGCGTCGCCAAAACAGCCACAATCCTTAATAGGATTGGCCACCACGAGCCACAAGGTCACTATAGTCATCACTGCCATAAAGGCCACAACAAGCCGTGAAACCAGCCTGCGCCTTATGGCGAAGAGCAGGAATATGCCAAGGCTGAACTCAAAAGCGGAAAGCAGAACCGACAGAGTGAGTGTGGCAAAGTCAGGGAAAAGGCTTGCAATGTCAATTGCGGCAAGATAGTCTTTTATCTTATACTGGGTGCCCAATGGGTCTATTGCCTTGACGAAACCGGAAAAAATGAACGTCAAGGCTATGATAAAGCGCCCGGCATTTACCGCTATCGACTGCAAAAGGTGCTTATTCCGCATTCTCTTCAGTGAGTTTTATAACTCCAAACACGCTATAATTGATTATGTCCATATAGTTAGAGTCTACGCCTTCGCTGACAATGGTTTTTCCTCCCAGGTCTTCTATCTCCTTACAGCGCTCTATCTTGGTCAGGATAATGTCGGTGAAGCTCGACACACGCATGCTTCGCCACGCTTCTCCATAGTCATGGTTCTTCTTCAACATCAGGTTGAAGGCCTGCTTGGCATAGCCATCATAGAGGGTTATTGCCTCCTCGTTAGATATATCCACCGTGTCGGCAAAGCCTTTGTCCAACTGTATGAGGCCGATAATACCGTAATTTATCAGCGCAAGAAACTCAGGCAGAATGCCTTCGCCCACAAGGCTCTTGCCCGTAATTTCGAGAGAGCGTATGCGTTTGGCCTTGATAAAGAGCTGATCGGTGAGTGATGAGGGCCTCAGCAAGCGCCAAGAAGCCCTGTAATCATGGAGTTTCTTCTCGAAAATGGAGCGGCATTTGCTTATCACCTCCCTAAACTCCCTCTCTGTTTTGCCTGTCATCTCAGTAGTACTCATTTAAGTGCAAAAATACACATTTTTACTTTAAGACGCAAGAACTAACCGTAATTAATTAAGATGTGGCTGTTTTCTCATGTCTTTTCCGGCAAGTCGGCTCTGCTGTACCCACACCGCAAGGGTCTGCTTTAGGCTTTAATATCCGGCATTTTCTATCCTCATGCTTGCAATTTGAAACAGTATTCATTCCAGAAAAACAAACTGAAGAGAGGCGAAATATGCCAAAACGGGAGCGGACATCACATGTTGCGCTTTCGGACAACAATTGAGGGCCATTAGGGCAACAATTGAAGTCCTTTTGGGCATCAATTGATGTACGTTAGCGAAAGCTATGATATCAGGCCGCAAAGCGTCAGTGAAGCTCAACCGAACCTATTCTGCGCTTCACGTTGGTGGTAGGCACCGTGAACACAAGATAGCGACGACCGAAGGCCGGAACCACCTCCCAGCGGAAGTTGTCGAGTACAAAGCTGTCGGGCTTATAAACCACAGGGCGCTGCCAAAAATGCAGTTTCGACACGTCTTCGGGCTTTAAAAGGAACTTCACTTCGCTTACTTTCTTGTCAGAAGGCAACTGCCAGACGTATATTTTGCCATCTTTGTCGGCGCTCCATTGCCTATATGCGGTGCTGTCGGTACGCATTTTGTTCAGCACATCATCAGGTAACAAGAGCATTTGTCGCTTTCCGTACATGCGCGCAAGGCAGCGATTGTTTGAGTCTTTCGGGTCAAACGGCATGTAAGAGCCCCATATTCCATAGTCAGCAAAGTTCTGAACATAGCGGTCTGTCACCACTGCCTCGAACCAATTGCGGGGCTGCATGGAGCGGGTTGCTACAATTCTTTCACCCGGCAACTGCATCTGCTTGAGCGCAAAGCGGTAGTTCTGAGTCTGCTCATGGCAGAGAGCAAGGGCGGGAACATAGAAAACAGCCGACACTATGGCTGCCACCAAGGTGAAAACACGCAGAGTTCGCCCCGTCAAAAGCTTCTGCCACAGGGCCAACATTACCACAAGAGCCATGAAATCGGCCATAAACGCCACACGAATCACGGTTTGTCCGCTCAGCACCACTATGCCATAGGCTGCAAGAATGCCCAAGATGAGCCAAACGTTGCGCCGCAAATCATTCATGGTAACCACCTTCTTGCGCATGGCTACTATCAACGTGATGAGCAGAAGCCACCCCACCCTAACATTAAAAATGGCTGTAACCACGGCACTTACCAGCCGGCCGGCAAGCGAAGAGTTATCACCCACGCGCGTCATAACACCGGGTGAGAACAAGCAAAGGGCTGTTCCGGCGGCATAAAGCACAAATACGGCAACGAGAGGGCTAAGGTTTCGCTCCTTGCGATGTTGCCAAAGATAGCATGCCATGGCCACAGTAACGGGCAATGACAGTGCTTCGTGGCTCCATCCGGCCAATAACGCCAGCGGAAAGAGCCACCACAAGTGGCCGAAAGCAAAGCCTTGCTTTTGAGTTTTGGCCAAAGAAACGTATAATAGCAGGTTTATCGTGATGGGCCAGAGGTAGTTGAAAGCGCCCAACTGCCACAAAAAAGCTGTTTGAAAGCCCCTTATCACCACAAAAATGAAGAACAAAAGCAACGTGGCATAGGCCACACGGTTGCGTCCGGTTGGCGTGATGATGCGGCCACAGAGATAAACCATGAATACAAAGACAATGGTATTGAGCAAGTCTACCACCCCATCGGGCACGAAAGCAAACATGGTCTGGGCCAGGAAATGAACTGGAAAGCGGCCGTTTATGGTATAATAGTGAGCCACTTGCGAGCTTATAAGGTCAGCAAGGGTGTGTATAGGCTGTGGCGGAGCATCAGGATTGAGCGAGAATTGGAAGTGATATATGGTGTCGTCGCCCATGGTTGGCGAAGTGAACCATTCCAAAAAGAAATAGAGCAGACCTGCCAACAACAGGAAAAGCTTGTAGATTGAGTCTGCACTCTTTTTCATACCAACCGTTGTATTAGTACCACTGAATGGCGTTTGAGAAGCTACTGCGCTTGTCATACTTCAATGCGTCGGTGAGAGTAGAGGCATTGCAGCGGAAGGTAAAGTTGTAACTGGTGTAAGGAGCAAGCACCAACGAACAGCTCATGTTGAAACAATGCAAATCACGGCTTAACGAAGCAGTGGTCATACTCACCTTATGGTTCTCAAAATCGTAGCCACTCGAGAAACTGATGTTCCACCCTTCGCTCACGCGCACGTTACCACTTACGTTGAGAGTCTGCGAGAACTCGTAAGGATAGCGCATGGATTTGTAGTTGAACTTATTGATATTTGAGCTCTCACGCATTGTTATGCCATAACCGAAAGTGAGCGACCACGGCATGCTGAACACCATATAGCCGTCTTCATCGGTTTCAGCCTTTCCTCCTCCACGCTTCTTCGCGGCGTGTTTGCCACGTTCCATGTCGGGGTCTATGTTGGATTCAATGTCGGTATCAGTGCCTTCGTCATCGTCTGTCTGCTCTGAGTCGTCGCCGCCACCTCCAAACCATTTCTTCAATTTTTCGGGATTGAGAGTGAAAGAGATATTCTGCGACATGCCTTGGAACCTTCCGAAGCGTCCCTTACTCCACTCTGTGTGGGTTCCCACGTATGGTCTGCCGTCCTTGTCAAGCTCATACGCATAGGTGGCAAAGACAGCTTGCATGTTGAAAGTATAGTTTTTCCACCACTTTAGCCTCAGGTTCACGTTCAGATCGCTCCATGGCCTCTCCTTGGCAGCCATGTTATAGGCCATCGTCCAACCCAAATTGTCGATTATACTTATCTTTTTGAATCCGGTAGAGTCCTTATCCGACCTCACCTTCATTTCGATATTGTTGTCCATACCGAACGATATGTTGCCCGTCTTGCCACGCCCCGGCACTCCATAAAGGCCGTTTTCGTAGGGCGAATAGGTTACAAGCGACACGTTTCCATCAGCATCCGTACGCTGATAAGTTTGCCAATAGCCATAACGTGAGGCTCCAAAGTCGGGCGCATAGCTGAAACTTACGCTTGGCGTCAGTACGTGACGAACGGCTATTATCTTGTCTCCGAATATCTTTCGGTTAGGTGTCCACATGCCATAGAGCTTGGTGTTGGCGCTGATAGACATGTTCCAGTTGTACACATTATTAAAACCGTAAACTGTATCGCGCTGTACCGCCTGCCTTTCTGTGTCCCAGCTCTGCTTAATCTTAGAAGAATACATGCGGTCTGTGATGCGGAACTGAGGCGAAACATTAATGTACTTGAACAGCGTGAAGTTGCCTTGAATAGGTACTACATGCTGCATGCCGTTGCGCCAGTCCTTTATCAGGTCGGAATGGAGCAGCTTATCCTCTTTCGTAGCAATTGAATTGGAAAGCGTTCCGGTATAGCTCATCGAGATTTTCTCATACCACCGCTCGTTGCCTGCCATGTGCTTGCGGCGGAAAGGATAGAAACGGGCTATGGATACGTTAAGATCGGGAAGCGTAAGGTTTATTGTTGAGTCGCGCATGTTCTGGTTCAAGTTGGTCGTGGCACTGATAGTCATGCCTATACTTGAAAACTGGGTGGACCAACTGACAGAAGACGTGCGGGTGCTTTGTGTCAAAGCCTGTGGGTTATACATACCAGTCAGATTGTTGCGCTCATAACTTGTGGTGGCGAAGTTTACGCTTGCAGCAAGCGAAGAAAAGGGATTGGCCTTGCTGTCCTGCCTGTGACTCCACTGCACCTTAAAGCTTTCCTGTTCAGCAAAGTCGGGCATGCCCTTGTCACCCGTCTTTGTGTTCTGGTAAGAGAAGTAAAAGCTGCCACTATACTTATAGCGTTTGCGGTAATTACTTGCTGCAGACAGTCCCCAAGAGCCCTTGGTGTAGATCTCGCCAAGCACCTTCAAGTCCCAGATATCATTGATAGCAAAGTAATAGCCACCATCTCTGAGATAAAAACCACGACTATTTTCGTCGCCATAAGTAGGCATTATAAATCCGGAACTGTAGCTTTTCGTGAACGGGAAGAAGCCATACGGAATGGCAAGAGGCAACGGAACGTCGGCCACTACAAGATAAGCAGGGCCAAAAACCACATCCTTGTTGGGGCGGACCTTAGCCCGCGAAAGAGCAATATAGAAGTCAGGATCGGGCTTATCGCATGTGGTGTAACGGGCATGCTGTATGTATATAACGCCGGAAGAATCGCGCTTGCTACGCTCACCCGTAAGGAATCCTTCTTGCTGTTCAGTATAGACATTACGGATTAAGCCCTTTTTCGACTTGAAATTGTAAGCCATGGTGTCGCTCTTGTATTCATCATTGCCCATCTTGAATACAGGACTGCCATTGACTCCATTTTCTGCGGTAGAGTCCTTGACGCCGGTTGCCCTTACGAGACTGCTGTCAAGACTAAGATATATCTTATTACTCTGCAGATTCATATTCTCATAATCCACCGTAGAACCGCCATACAAATAGGCCGTACGACTTTGAGCATCGTATATCATTGAATCTTTGGCAGTGTATTGCACAGGTGCGTCAATACCATTCTGACGGGCCCGTTGCAAGCTGTCGGCCTTAATGGAATCGTCTATTTGCTTATTGTGTTGGAAAATGGCTTGATGTAGGGAATCCATCTGAGTGGTATCACCAGCCAAAGAATCAATAACAAGTGAGTCTTGCTCCGGTTTGACAGGGGTAATGAGGCTCTTAGACGGCCATGGCCTTACAGAAACAGCCATAACCATCATAAAAGTGGAAAACAAAAGAAGTAGAACAGTTCTTGTCCTCATTACTATTTTTGCAGATTACTCAAACATCTTTGCCCAGGCACAGAATCTGAGATAGCCTTCAGTACCGAACTTTTTCAGGCTCTCAGCAGCCTGTTCCACAGTGCGCTCACGGTCGAGATGGGATTTTGAATAGAACTTGTCAGCATAACAAATAACCTTCTCCTCCATCGTCTCAGGCAGGAAATCCTGATGCGGAAGAGGCAGGTTTTGCCGTTCAATCTCTTCCTTGGTGATACCGGCACCGGTATGGCGCTCACACACTCGGGCGTGTTTGGGGTAGCCAAGAGAGCGCAACAGTTGACCGCCAATGTAGCCATGGCAGATGTAGGGCTCTGTTCCGAAGCACTGAATGCCTGGTGCATTGCAACGGAAAATGCCTATATCGTGAAGCATTGAAGCCTCTTCAAGGAAGCGAAGGTCAAGATTCAGCTCTGCATGACAACGGCCAATCCGCAACGCTTTCCGCATTACAGACTGGCTGTGTGTCAAGAGAATATGCCTCAACAGGCTATCCTCGGGATAGAATCTATTGATTACTGAAATGTAATCCAATCTTTATCCTTTCTTTATCCCGGCTTAGAGGAGTCAACTAAGACTCACTCTTTGTGGTCGCGTTCAATATAAGCAATCACGTCACCTTTACGAACCTTGCCTCCCTGATGGGCGTTTATCTCCACAAGTTTGCCACCAAGGGCTGCCGGTATGGTTTCAAGCTCGCCCCAAGGAGTCAATATGTAGCAGAAAGCATCGCCCTCCTTGTACTCTTTACCTATGTAAGGCTCCACAGCAGGTGCAGCTTCGCCGTCTCCTTGCATCTCCCAGAACACCTGACCCTTTACCGGTGAGACTATGGCATCAGCCTTAGCGTGCTTGAAAGCGGCAGCTTCTTCGGGTGATACCTTAGCTCCGAGCTTGGCATCCTTAGCTTTCTGAAGGTCGGCAAGGAAGTTTTTCTTGGCCTGACCACTCTTATAGTTACGATACTGTTCCGGATGCATGGCCAGTTCGAAAAGTTCCTCGTCATCCTTGCCATAATCCCAGCCGTTCTCATCCATTTCCTTACGGAAGTCGGGCAGTGCATCGTGGAGCAAAGTGTGGGGATCTGCGTCGGTGAACTCACGTCCCTGCTTCTTTGCAAGCTCTACTAACTCGGGATCAATCTTGCCCGGAACCTTACCACTCTTGCCGAGAATCATGCCCCACATAGAGTCGTCCATCATTACGAAGCGGCCCTTGCCCTGCTCGATAGTGAGCAGATTCATGAGTGCTATGTTCTTGACATACTGTGAGAATGGGGTTACCAGTGGTGGATAACCAACGCGAGGCCACACATAAGCCACCTCATTGAATAGCTTGATGAGCAAATCATCGACGCTCAACTCAGGCTCTCCTTTCTTTTCACGAAGATGGTTTATCGTGCCACGTATGCCTCCCAAGTCGCTCATCATGGAGCCCATCATACCTCCAGGCAGTCCACAGCCGAGCAGAAGTGAGCTCATTATCTTATTCTGAGGATTGATAAAGTAGCCCAACCAGTCATCAATGAACTCCTGAGTCATAGCTCTGGCCTCCATATATGCGTCCATGTTAATCTCAGGAACATCGAAACCGGCGTTCTTAAGCATGCTTTGAACTGATATTACATCAGGATGCACCTTACCCCATGACAGCGGTTCGATGGCCGTATCAATGATATCCGCGCCATTCTTGCAAACTTCGAGGACAGAAGCCATAGAAAGACCGGGGCCACTATGGCCGTGATATTCTATAATAATGTCCGGATGCTTATCCTTTATCATCTTGGTCAGCTGGCCAAGGAAATAAGGCTGGCCTATTCCGGCCATATCCTTGAGACATATTTCCTCTGCACCCTCGGCTATTTCCTGGTCGGCCAAGCGGCTATAATATTCAAGAGTGTGAACCGGAGAAGTTGTTATACACAACGTACCCTGTGGGGTCATGCCGCCCTCTTTGGCCCAATGGATGGACGGAGCAATGTTGCGGATGTCGTTAAGTCCGTCAAAGATGCGGGTAATGTCTACTCCTTGAGCATGCTTTACCTTATACATCAACTTGCGAACATCGTCGGGCACGGGATACATTCTCAAGGCATTAAGGCCACGATCGAGCATGTGGGTCTTTATTCCGGCCTCATTCAGGGGCTTGCAGAAAGCGCGAACCGCATCGTTAGGATTCTCACCGGCAAGCAGATTTACCTGTTCGAAGGCGCCACCGTTGGTCTCCACACGGGCGAAGCATCCCATCTTTACAAACACCGGAGCTATACGCTCCAACTGATCCTTGCGCGGCTGGAATTTACCTGAACTCTGCCACATGTCCCTATATACGAGACTGAACTGTATTTTTCTTCCCATGAGAATTGAATCTTTTACTAAATCTGAGGTGCAAAATTAGATAAAAATTTCCAAAAAACAGATTGGGTGGCCTATTTTTTGCAATTATTGACTATCTTTGCAATCAAAACTCAATTGGAAGAAATGAAGTACCTTTTTGGGGCTATTATATTAGTGGGCTGTATAGCTTTCTTTTCCTGTGGCAACAAGCAGGAAAATGGCGACACCAGTGCGATAGACGAAAGCGTGAAGATGCCGGGAGACTCTACTATTTACGGTTTGGCATGTGATGGATGCAACGACTCTACGCTTGTGTTTCTGCCCAACGAAGGCGGCGACCCAGTGAAATACAATATTGTAAGGGCCACTCGCAATCACAAAATATACGGCAGCCTGGAAATAGGCGATTGGGTTGGCGTGGTGCTTAACCCCAAAAACAAGAAGGAAGCCCTAATGGTGATAGACTTGGACCAGCTAAAAGGCACTTGGACATATCAGGTTATGCCCTACATAAAGGAATCTAAGACAAAGACAAAGGCCCAAATCGAAGCCGAACTCACAGACTCTATGAGGGCCATACTATTCATTCCACGCGAATATGGCTTTACTTTGCTACGCCATCAGCAAGCCAGAGCAGTAGGAAACGTATTCACCGGTAACACTCTGCAAGATGAATCGATAGTGGAATATCCACCTGTTACACACTTCACCAGTTGGAGAATCTTCAACGGAAGACTGGTTATGACCGGAGACACCGTGGACCTGAAACGCAAGAAGATACCCGCCAAGATGGTGAAACACGACACTCTGAGCTTTGTTTACATGCTTAAAGACTCGCTGGTGCTCGACCTTCATAAGAACGGAAGTAAGGAACGCATTATATTCCACCGTCAAGCAAACGCCGCTACAGCCAACCGAAGAGCTCAAGAGGCCGCAAATAAGCAAGCCGAGAAGGATTCAATAAGGTAACGAATAAATCATTTTTGAACTGAAAGGGTGGCCATATCGTGGTTCATAAACCTGAATTCGGCCATCTTTTCATATTTTGTACCAGGACGACCATAGTTAGCGTAAGGATAGATACTTATGCCGCCACGTGGAGTAAACAGCCCTGTCACCTCTATATATTTAGGATTCATCAGTTTAACAAGGTCTTTCATGATAATGTTTACGCAGTCTTCATGGAAGTCACCATGGTTTCTGAAACTGAAAAGATAGAGCTTCAGGCTCTTGCTTTCCACCATTCTCACGTCAGGAACATAGCTGATGCGTATTTCGGCAAAGTCGGGTTGGCCTGTTATCGGACACAGAGATGTGAACTCTGGGCAATTAAAACGCACCCAATAGTCATTGTCCTGATGCTTGTTTACAAATGTTTCGAGCACCTCTGGGGCATAATCCATCTTGTATTTAGTCTTTGCGCCAAGGGCCTTCAGCCCCTCTTCTTTTCTTCCTGTCATTTTCTTTAGATTTTATAATTACCTTATCGGGCTTCCAATACTATACATTAAAAATCTTAAGCACATTGTAACTGATGCCTTCATCATAGACATCAACGCCCTCATGCTGCTTCAATTTCCTTACCACACGTACGGTAACCGGCAAAGCCACAACTTCATAAAGAGTCTTTAGCAGCACTTGCCACAACATAAGCTTGGGCAGTTCAGCAGCCGGAACCACACCCCCAAGAGCCAAAGGGAAGAATATCAGACTGTCGCAACTCTCTCCTGCCACCGTACTTGCTATGGCCCGGAGCGAGAAACGGCGTCCACCGTCATGCAATTTCATTTTGCTCATAACGTAGGCGTTCATGAAACTGCCCACAAGGAAAGCGACAAAGGAAGCCGCGGCCACACGAGGAGCCAAGCCGAACACAGCATGGAAGCCCGCATCGTTATGCCAATACGGTGCTCCAGGAATGGCATCGCAGATGGCACCCATAAAGACGAAGAAGAAATTCATGGCAAAACCGGTCCAAATAAGAAGCCGAGCCTTACGGAATCCCCACACTTCGCACACGCAATCGTTAATGATATAACTCACGGGAAATACCAGCAAACCACCTGTAAGGCTTATTCCCAATACGCTTATTTGCTTTGTTTCAAGCAGATTTGCCAATATCAGGCAAACGCAAAAGAGTATACTGAAAAGCATGAACAGCACACTCACTTGTTTGTGATTATTGTTCATTGTCTTGTTTTGATAAAGGGGGTTTAGCAAGCACCCCTGTTTGGAATTGGCTGCAAAGTTACAAAATATTTTTATAATATTGCCATCAAGCCTGAAAACAAGATAAGAATAATGGAAGAAAAGCATCTGGAGACGACGAATTTATCCAAATGGAGACTTCATGCTACCTCAAAAAGAAGTCGACCAAGGTATGGCAAAATGTTGAAAGCCACTCCTTGGCCGACGTATATTGCGGGGGAATACAGCAAGCCGGTTACTTACGCTTGCCTGTCTTTGTCGCTTTGGCGGGACCTATCCACTTGTTGAGGAAGTTAAGAGCCTTGACCTGAACCTCAGGGCCGCACCAGTGCCCCATGTTCATTATCTCAGTGTAGAGCCTATCGCCCACACCCTGACTGTCCCAGACCTTGTGCATAGTGGCATAAGCGTCGTTAACGGAAACAGGCGGAAACAGATGGTCATCCTTACCATTGACAAACATCATGGGCTTAGGGCAAGCTATAGAGGCTATATGCGGATAATCGAGATAGCGGCGAAGGCCAGGTATTACGTTGGCCCATTCCTCATGGCGGCTTAATCCATACTCTTCATTTATCTGATAGCGCGTGGTATGCATCCAGCATACAGCCACTCCGCACTTAACCTTGTCGCTAAGAGCCGACAACATCCACGTGCGGTATCCGCCCATGGAGTGGCCCATGCAACCTACTCGCTCGGAATCGACCTCAGGAAGCTGCGAAAGGAAGTCGGCAGCATAGACATCCTCAAAGTCCATCCACGCGCTCAAGTTGCGTCCAAGCATGAAGAAAGTGCCGGCAGTGTACTTCCAGTCTGAACCCTTGGTGCCGCCTTTAACACCTCTATCACCCCACATCGGAGCGTCAGTGCAGAGCACCACATAACCGTTTTGGGCCAAATAGTCGCCCACATACTGGTCGCCGTAGCATCCATGGCACCACTTGTCGGCATCTTGAAGCACGGAATCGGGCACTCCGAACGGGCGTATCATCTTCTCCTTGCCTATGGTGTAGTGGCCACCGTGGTCGTGCAGCAGCAACACTGCCGGATGTGGGCCGTCGCCATCGGGTATCAATTCGTAGGCCAACACGCGGGAATAGCGCGTAAGGTTGAACTCTATCTTACGTGCGGTGTAGCCTTTCCGCTTCTCGGTGGCTACAACCGTCATGTCCCAACTGAGCGACGGACGCGGCGGAGTTAACATTTCCTCTACCATTTTGGCGCGGGCCGCACTGCGCCAGAGCCCAAACTCACGTATTGGACTATTGCCCCAAGCCATGGGATAAGTGTTTTCGGCTTGCAGAGAGTCAAGAAAATAGGGTGAAGGCACACGGCCTTCGAAGATGTAACGCTCTGATTGTTGCTGGGCTGAACCTATCAGCGGGCATAGTGCCAATAAGATTACGAGCGGTAAATGTTTCATTGCAGATTGCTTTTTTAAATTTCGTTTGTTGGATTATGCTGCAAAGATAATAAAAAAATGCTTCTACGCCAACATAACAGCATAAATATGATAACGGTAAATCAAAAAAACATGCATAAAATTCAACAAAGCTCAGTCAGCGGCATTGCCTTCTGCCGCCTTGTCGCCCGGATAATTCTCCTCGAGCAACTCTAAAAGTTTGTCCTTTTTATAAGCCTTGATGTAGCTCTCCAAGTACTTAACCGGCCCTGACAAAGCTTTGTTGGCAGAATAGAAATTCAACACATCCACCATCACGTCATTATACATGCCCTGAGTGAACTTGCGCTCACCATATTCTAAAGCATACTTAACGCATGCTGCTATGTAAGCCACGAAATAGCCTTTGGTCTTGTCGTTATTGGCAAGCTCACCCTCTTTCTCCCCCATTACTACATGAACTTCGGCTGACGAAGCCGCCCATGCAGCCAAATATTGCGCGCACTGGTTCATATACGGGTTGTTAAGCTTGTGGCTAAGATAGAAATCGGCGCAGCGTTTGGCCTCGTAAGCATACTTGTGGCATTCTGAGGCATCCTTCAGATTGCGCCCTTCAGCACTTGGCAAGTCCCGCTCGCCCTTGTCGTAAGCCTTCCGCAGCTCCTCCTTCTCGGCATCAACGTCGGCCGAACGCTTTTTATCGCCGGCATCACTGTAGTATGAAGAGAGATAGCAGTCGGAATGTTTTCATAATTATATTATTTGAATTAGTATGGCAAAGTTATACATATCCCCCCCAAAAAACAAACATTTGAATAAAAATTTTCGGAGTGGCTCTGGAAATACTTCAAAAAAACTGTAAAATGAGTCTGAAGCAATACAGCTTAGCCACAATTCATTGCATTTGGAATAAACAAAAAAGCAATGGACCGCTCCTTCTTAGTTGTCCATTGCCTTGTAAAGTATAAATATAGCGGTGGTTAAGCGGTGGTTTAAGCCCCGCAAACCGCATGCTCAGCAACTGTAAACCGCTGCTTTACGAAGTCTAAACCAGCTTGGCCACATTCTCTTCGCGGGTACCCGGCAGCATGTCTATAACCGGAATCTCCGGCATGGTGTAGCATCCGGGAGCCAAACGCATTGAGGCGCGAGCCACGTTGACAAGTATCTGGCCGGTAAGAGCCGGATTGTTGATGCTCATGTCAAACTCTATGCGCTGGTTAGGAGTCTTTCCGCTCACGCCTTTGCGCGTCAGATTCACGCCATGGCCCATGTCTCGCACAGCATCCACGCTGTCAACGGCAAACACATGAGTCTCATCGGTGGCGAAATACGGGTCGGCTTTCAACTCGGCATAAACCTGTTCAACCGTTGCTCCCGGCTCCAGCTCTACGTAAACCATGCGGCGATGAATGCCCTCGCCAAGTGGAATGGTTACCGAAAGGGCATTCTTAACACCCTTCTTCGACCTTACCACAACGCTGTGGCCCATCGACATGCCCGGGCCAAAGTTGGTATAGGTGAGCCCCTTGGGTGCCAGTCCCTCCATAAGCGTGCGCACTATTGAGTCGCTTCCGGGGTCCCAGCCAGCCGAAATCACGCTCACGCAACCGGCTTTCTTGCAATTCTCCATCTGTGCCGCACGATACTGCGGTATGTCGGTGTGAATATCAAAGCTGTCTACGGTGTTAATGCCGAGGCCAACTATCCTTGCCGAATACTCCGGACATGAGCGTGTGGGCGTGCAGAGTATCGCCACATCCACGTCTTTGAGCTTCTCTATGTCGTCGACAACCTCGTAAGGAGTCAGCTCTAAAGGCTTGTCCTTGTCGCCCTGACGGCGCACCACACCAGCAATCTCGAAGTCGGCAGAGGCCTCAAGTGCCTGTACCGTGTAGTGGCCAATATTGCCATAGCCCACCACAGCTGCTCTTATTTTCTTCATATTTGTTTGTATAATGATATTCCGACTGCAAAATTAGTGTTTTCTATCTTGCGTTGCACCATACCAATGGTATTTTTATAATTTATTAAAAGCGCGACGGCATATCAATCCGAGAAATCTGGGGGCCATGTCTACTTTTCCAGTAGCGGTTGTCTACCATTTGAGGAACAGTGTCTACAAATCAGTAAACTGTCTACTTTGTCAGGAAACCTGATGTCAACAAAGTCAGGAAACAGGTAAAATATTGTCTACCTAAATCAGGAAAAGACACCGGGTATAACAACAGGTATAACACAGGTATAACACCATGAAACGTATAACTCTCTGATGCACAGCATGTTAAAAACATAGGTATAACACGGGTATAACACCTGTAAACTGCGTAACACTCTGACGCACAGCAAGTTAAGCGTCTAGGTATAACACTGAGATATAACAGGGTATATATATAATATATAAATATTAATATATATAATGTCTCTCTCCACGCCGCCACCATTCACCTACATATATATAATATATACCCTGTTATATGTTATATGTTATACCTGGAGGGGTAACGGCTTGATATTTAGCAAGTTACAAAGATTTAGGGTGTTATACCTATGTTATACCTATACTTTTAACTTGCTGTGTGTCAAGATGTTACACAGTTTGCAGGTGTTATACCTGTGTTATACCTCGTTATACCTGAAGGCGTCGGGCACGGGCGCGTCCTTTCTTGACGTCTTGCCGCCGCTGAGCTGTTCGCGCACGTATGCCCGCATCTTCAGGTATTCCTGTGGCTTCTGCGCTGTTTGCGCAGCCTTGCCGTCGTCCTCGCTGCCATAGAGCCTTTCCCACCACTCGCCCACCTGCCGGTATCTGCCGCGGGGCTTGTCGCTGGCATTGTATTGTATGCCGCAAACTTTGGTGAGCAGGTTGTCGAAGTCGGGACCCATAAATACTTTTCCTCCGCCGCACTGGTCGCGCAGCACCTCATACATCGTGGCAAGGCTCATCATCTGCTGCTTGTGGCTGACATCCTTTTTGTTGACAAACCGCTCATACATCCCCGCCGCAATCTCGCCGTAGAGCTGCTGCGTGGAGAAGCTGCCGAAGAGTCCGTCCCACCGGTTCTTGCGGTTCACGAGTACGGTTATGCCCTTGATCGTGGCCTTCAAATCGTTGTATGCGGCAAGGAAATCGTCGGCCGTGGCGGTGCTGTCGCGATGCTTTGTCACCTTATGTGCGGCGTCATCGCACCGCCCGGAGAAGCTTCTCCAACTGGCATCGTCGAGCCAGTCTTTCGACTTCATGTCGTGTAGGGTGCTGCGCGAGCGGAGCTCAGCAAGCAAACGGTTGCACAGCCGCAACGCGTCAGCCGCCGCGGCAATGTCGGCAGCCGACGGCGACACTCCGAATGGCAGGTTGGCGCACAACGGCGTGAGCAGCGCGCGCAGCCGCGTCATGGTGCCGCTGACGATGGTCTGAATGTCGGAGGAAAAGAGATAATATGTACTGTTTTCTATCATTGCATTTGTCTATAAAAACGCTGTTTTCTCCCCATTATTATATTTCTCTCCCCAAATAAGCCGTTTAAGGGGCGAAAGTGATTGCTCGCATAGAAAAACGCATTACCTTTGCATGCAGAAAATAATTATTTATTCAATATGAATATAAAAAAAGACATCACGCTTTACAGCGACTGCCACGAGGGCACGCTGGTCTATGAAACTGAAGACGGACGCGGCATAATAGAGCAGAGCGGCGACCGCTTGGTAGTGAAAATTTATCTGACGGAGTTTGAGCCGTGGAACAGGCTGGCCACGCTTCTTCTTGCCGACGTCAAGGAGACGCAGCGCTGGGCGCTGGCCAAGGAGGGGTGGAAAGACATGAAGGTGAACCCGGTGTTCGTTGACCGCGTCTACGAGAACGAGAAGTATGCCGACGACGACGAGCGGCGCGACTACCGCCTGTTGCAGGCGTGGAAGCGCAGCGAGGACGGATGGCGAATCTATGAGAACGACGACGAGTATCTATTTATGTGGCAGGGCAGCTGCCGGAGCTATGCCGATTTTGCCGACGAGATAGCCGACTCGGCTTGGCGCCCCATCAGGTTCCTGCGTGCGTGGTACGACAGGGTGAACGGAATAAAGCCCGAAGAGTAAACTAAAACATTAACACTTAAAATTTAATACTATGATTACATTTTGTAAATCAATTCTTCCAGACACCGAAAGGCTCACGCCCGAGGCGTTCAACCAAATCGTCGACAGCAAGGTGGTTGCCGACAACTGCGCCAAGATTCGTGAGATTGCGGAGACGCTGCCCACGGCTCCCACTAAGGACGACTGGGCACAGTTTAAGCGCGCCATAGCCCCCTACAAGAACGGCGACAGGCAGCGCGCCATACCCTCACTGCCGGGCTTCTGCTTCCATGCTTCCTTCCCCGGCGGCAAGCGCAAGAACGACGACGCAAGGCTCAGCGGCCTCGTTACCATCGACCTTGACGGCATGCTCTATCCCCGCGAGACATTCGACAGCTTCAAGGACGACGCCATCGACATGGGGCTCTGCCTTGCCTACGTGTCGCCAAGCACCAAGGGGCTGAAGATGGTGTTCGCCATTCCGCAGGAAGCCCACTCGCTGGAAGAGGCCCAACGGATTATAGTAAAGAAGCTGAATCTTGACGACTTTGCCGACGGTGCCACCACCGACGCCGCACGGCTAAGTTTCGCGTCGCCGCGCTCCTACATCCTTTATTACGACGAGGACGAGCTCTTTGCCGACCGTCAGCTGCCAATAGGCTTCCTGACAAAGGACGTCATCGAGGCCGCCGACGCCGTGGACGCGTCGAAGGAGAGCAACGCCCCGCTGCCAAAGAACGTGGCCGCGGAAGAGACTTACAAGGGCATACCCTACAAGACCATCATTGAGGAGCTGGCCATGCGGCTCTTCGGCAAGACGTGGCCCGAGCCGGGCGAGCGCCACAACCGACTGATGCAAGCGCTGCCGTATGTGCGCACCATCTGCGACGACGACTACAACAAGATGCTGCGCGTGATGCCGCAATGGGACCCCGAGCCCGCCAAGTTTCGCGCCTCGATTCGCGACATTCAGAAGTATCGCATCTCTAACCGCTGCTTCGAGGTCATGGAAAGCATCGTGGCCAAGATTAAGGCCCAACAGGCGCTGGAGAGCGGGCAGCAGAGCCCATGGACCATGCCCGAGCTGCCTCAGCAGTTGCCACCCGTATTCAAGGAGTTTGCCCGTGTAACGCCCATAGAGTTCAAGCCCGCGGTAATGTTCTCGCTGATGCCGCTGCTGGGCGTCTACGGCTCGATGGTTAAGGTGAACTGCTCGCCCCGTAATGCCACTCCGAGATATTACACCCCGAGCTTCGATGTGTGCATCATAGCGCTGCCGGCATCGGGAAAGAGCATAATAACCTTCGTACGCAACCGCATAATGCGCAAGCTGCTTGCTGAAGACCGCCGCAACACCATTCTCTACAGCGACTGGCAGCAGCGCCGCAACCGCGACGACTACAAGGGCAAGGAGCCGAAAGGCCCCATCTACAACCAGCCCGAGCGCCTGAGCCTAACATCGCTTACAAAGCAGATGTCGAACGCGGCAGGCCGCCATATACTTATGTTCACGCCCGAGATAGACACACTGAAGAGCAACAACGGCAGCGGGGCATGGAACGACCTGAGCACCGTGATTCGTAAGGCCACCGACAACGACGAGGTGGGGCAGATGTACATGAGTTCGGAGAGCTTCTCGTGCAGCGTGAAAACCTATCTTAACATCCTTATGGAAGCTCAGCCGAGAACCATGCGCAAGTTCTTCAATGTCAACAATGTAGAAAACGGACTTGTCGACCGTGTAAACTTCGTCGAGCTGCCCGACAACACCGGCATGGAGGAAGTGTTCATGCGCTGCATGAGTGAAGCCGAGGAGAAGCGCATAGACAACATTCTCGACTCCATGTTCAGCGTGGGCACCGTGGTGCGCCCTGCACAGAAAGATGACAAAGGCGTAGTCATAGAGCCGCCGGTGCTGGAGCGTGTGGAGATATCACTGCCCCGCACCCTGAGGGCCTTGGGAAAGTGGTGCAAGAGGCATCAGGACCACTACATGCAGTCGCAAACCAATCCCGCCGAGGACCACTTCATGCGCCGAGCCAAGCAGACGGGCATCAAGGCCGCGATGCTCGGATACATGACGAGCGGCATGAAGGAGACGATGGCTGTGGTGAGGTTTGCCGAATGGGCCGCCGAGTACGACCTGAGGATGCACATCTATCTCTTCGGCAAGACATGGAATAAACTACTCAAGGCTGACATTCAGGCCAAGGAAGACAACAACACGTTTGCCCAGACTGTAGACTCAGCAAATCTCTTCGACGAACTGCCCGCCGAGTTTTCTGTTCATGAAGTTGTCGCCTTGGAGCGCCAGCATGGCATCACCGACAGCAACCCTAACCAAAAACTCATGAGGTGGCGCAAGCGGGGGCTGCTGAAAGACACCGGCAAGCTAGACGGACAATGTAAGGTTTACAAGAAAGTAAAGAACAAGATAGCGGCCTGATAGAGGTTCTTCCATAGTCTACAGTGCTGACGCAAACAAAAGCGGGATGCGACCCCACATCGGACTGCGTCCCGCTTTATTAATCTATTTCTTCAAAAACGTGAGGCTTTCAACAAAATTATTCCTTAGAGAAGGTGTAGTATCAAAAGGAGTTGCTATATTTGCAACCAAGAACCAATACATTTTTAATGTATGAGCGAAGAACAACAATATTGAACGGGATGGAAAAAGTTTATAAAACAAAAATCGCAATTTGGCTAATATGTGCCATTATAGGATTCACTGTAATTCCTATAATACCCGTATTAGTATACGATTTTTCGTGGATTGTAGTGACAATTGTAGCATTAATTCTCTTTTTTGCTCTTTTCTCTCTTTTTGATATCCGCTATACTATCCATAATAACATCCTCTCTGTTAAATGCGGTATGTTATCAACCACCAATTATGACATAAATCAAATAAGAAAAATAAAAGACACAAATTCTATTCTTGCTGCACCGGCAGCCTCGCTAGATCGAATAGCAATATATTTCATCCAACAAAACACACCTCTTATTATTTCACCAAAAGACAAAAATGGGTTCATAAGGAATCTACAATCTATAAATCCCGATATTGTATATAGTAACGATAAATGAAAATACGAATTACACTTCTATTAAAGGAAAAGTGTATACTCTCTTAGCATTATTTTTATATGTTTTAAAAAGACTGTAAATTAATAATAGACAATAGGCATATTCCATGTTCAATTCTGAATTTAAAAAGGGACACATATAACAAGCCGTTAGCAATGTGGTTCATTATACTAATAGCATCTTCCCATTGACTTTTTATCGGATGATATAGATTTTTACCTGCTATGACTCAACAATGATTCAAGTATCAGCATACTCTGCCGCTTCTTTAGGCAGAGAGGTGACAAGCAGTCCGCCAAGAACCACCCCAATGCCACGCTTTCGGTAGCTGTCTGCAATTTTGTAAGCGCGGTAAGCATTGGTAATATATACTTGAACGCATACAAGGTCGGGTGAGTCGTCGAGGTCAAGTTTTTCCACATGCTGGTCTTGCAACACCACTTCATCGTATGGCGAGAAATACCCTGCAAGCGTTGCCAACCCTAATGGCGGAAACAATGCATACTTTATTGGCCTCCAATAAGGGCTCTCCGCCTCCTCAAGCGCCGGCAATATCATCTTCACTTTCATAGCTGCAAAAATAAGATGAAAAAGTGAATATGACAAATAATATGAACTTAATTTTAAGGAAAACGAAAAGCGGGATGCAACCCAATCGGATTGCATCCCGCTTTATTAATTTAAAGAAAATCTTTTAAAGAATAAGTCTTTAAAAAATATGTTCTTTATGTCCTAAAACATGTCTTTCTGTCAAGTCGGAGATTACTTAACCTCCTCGAAGTCAGCGTCTTGAATATTGTCGTCGTCCTTCTTCTGGTCGTTAGGCTGCTGAGTCTGCTGACCGGCACCAGGCTGAGGACCAGCCTGTTGGCCTGCTGCGCCCTGATACATCTGCTGTGAGGCAGACTGCATTACGGTGTTAAGGTTGTTGATGGCAGTATCTATTGCGTTGACGTCGCCACTCTTGTGAGCATCCTTCAACTTGTTAAGAGCCTCCTCTATAGCAGGTTTCTTGTCGGCAGGAATCTTGTCGCCATTGTCCTTCAAGAAGTTCTCGGTGGTGAATATCATAGAATCAGCCTGATTCATCTTATCCACACGCTCGCGTTCCTTCTTGTCTTGCTCAGCGTTCTGCTCAGCCTCAGCCTTCATGCGCTTGATCTCGTCGTCGCTCAGACCGCTCGAAGCCTCGATGCGAATGCTCTGCTCCTTGCCAGTGGCCTTATCCTTGGCACTTACGTTAAGGATACCATTGGCGTCGATATCGAATGTAACCTCAATCTGAGGCACGCCACGACGAGCCGGAGCTATGCCAGTCAAGTTGAACTGACCAATACTCTTGTTCTGAGCAGCCATAGGACGCTCACCCTGAAGCACATGGATTGTAACCTCAGTCTGATTGTCGGCAGCTGTAGAGAACACCTCGCTCTTCTTGCAAGGTATTGTGGTGTTGGCGTCGATAAGCTTTGTCATCACGCCACCCATGGTCTCAATGCCAAGGGTAAGAGGTGTAACGTCGAGCAGAACTATATCGCCTACGCCGCTCTCCTTATTAAGGATGGCACCCTGAATGGCTGCACCTACGGCAACAACTTCATCGGGGTTGACACCCTTAGAAGGCTCCTTGCCAAAGAAATTCTTAACCAATGTCTGCACAGCAGGTATACGAGAGCTGCCACCCACAAGGATAACCTCATCGATGTCGCTCGGCTGCAGTTTGGCGTCGCGAAGTGCATTCTGGCAAGGCACAAGACAAGCCTGAATCAAGTCGTGGGCCAACTGCTCGAATTGAGCACGGCTGAGGGTCTTAACCAAGTGCTTTGGCACACCGCCCTCAGCAGTGATGTAAGGCAGATTAATCTCAGTCTGAGTTGAACTCGAAAGCTCTATCTTAGCCTTCTCGGCAGCTTCCTTCAGGCGTTGCATGGCCATCGGGTCCTTGCTGAGGTCTATACCGTTCTCCTGCTTGAAGCCATCGACCAGCCAATTGATGATTACTTGGTCGAAATCATCACCACCCAGGTGAGTATCACCATTGGTGGAGAGCACCTCAAACACACCGCCACCGAAGTCAAGGATTGAGATATCGAATGTACCACCACCAAGATCGAACACGGCAATCTTCATATCCTTGTTCTGTTTGTCCACACCGTAAGCCAAAGCGGCAGCTGTCGGCTCATTGACTATACGGCGAACATTGAGACCAGCGATTGTGCCAGCTTCCTTTGTGGCCTGACGCTGAGAGTCGCTGAAGTAAGCAGGCACCGTAATAACGGCATCAGTAACTTCCTGACCCAGATAATCCTCGGCAGTCTTCTTCATCTTCTGAAGAATCATAGCACTGATCTCCTGAGGCGTATACTCACGGCCATTGACCTTGACACGTGGGAAACCACCTTCGTTTACCACCTCGTAAGGCACACGATCGATTTCCTTGCGGCACTGGTCGTATGTCTCACCCATGAAACGCTTGATGCTATAGATGGTGTTCTTCGGATTGGTAATGGCCTGACGCTTTGCCGGGTCGCCAATCTTGCGCTCGCCACCATCGACGAAACCCACTATTGAAGGCGTGGTGCGCTTGCCTTCACTGTTGGCTATGACTTGGGGTTCGTTACCCTCGAACACTGCAACACAACTGTTGGTTGTTCCTAAGTCGATTCCAATTATCTTTCCCATAATTCTATATTTTTATTTTGTTATTATTCAAGTTGCTTGAGCAATAAGCTCGCCTATCATATAACAAAGGATGTGCCAAAGCACATTTTAGGGCAAAAAAGTTTGAAAGCAGTGCGACAGGTTGGCATATTCGGCTTGTCAGATGTGCCATTTTGGAATTGCTTATCAGTCGTACTTAAGTACACAACTGCACAAAAAAGTCCATATAGTCTTGGCAACGAGAAATATAATTAGTAGCTTTGCAGCAGCCAACCAAACTAAAAGCCATGGAAGTAAGAGACATTTTCAATATGCGAAAAGAGGGTAAGACGGTCGAAGCCTATAAACTTATAAGCGAGATGTACGCCACACACAAAGGCAAATATACCACTATGTGTATGTTCTGGTGCACCGACGACATGTTCAAACTTGCTGTTGGAAACGGAGAATGGAGCAAGGCCAAACGCTATTTATACAACATGACGCTCGTCTACCCGGCCACAGGAGAGACTGATGAGCGTGCAGTGAGCTGCATAGTGAGGGAAGCTGTAGAGATGGACAGACACATAGAAGATTTCAATCTCATTTATTTCATGCCTTATTTCTGCCTGATGGGCGAATCGGATTGGCTTACCACGAGCATAGACGGCCACCCTGTGCCGTCGCTTGGGCAGCAAGTGGTAAACCATCTGTTAAAGGGTATGGACAAGAAAGATGCCGAATACATTGAGAATGTAACTCCTCTGTTTCAGAAAGCCATGCAACTGGCTCCCAACTATAAGGAGAACCTGCGCCACTTGGCCCAAATGAAGGTGATATTAGGCAAGGAAGACGAGGCCATAGACATATACAAGAAATTGCTTAACCGCCACCACGATGCTTATCTCTATGCCGAACTGGCCGAGCTTACAGACGATAATAACGGTAAAATAGCCCTCTATGCGCAGGCAGTACTGAACCAACGGCAACTGAAATTTGCCTCACGTTATCATCTTAGGCTTGCCGAACTGCTGCTAAAGCGGTCGCCAGAACGCGCAATATATGAGCTCGGCAAATATCGTGAAGCCGTGAAGATGAGTGGAAAGGGTGAATCGTCGGCCGTTAAAAACATGCTTAAAGCTCTCAGTGGAACCGCGCCCGTGAGCGAGAAAGAAGAAATAGCATTCTATTACAGCGCACAAGACTATGCCAATAAAATGATACGGAGATAGGAAAATTGCTATTCTGAAAAAGGATGCCATCATACTGCTATCAAAGTACACATTATTTAATATATAAGCGAAACAGGACGGGATGCCGCTGAACAGAAAGCAGGGTATTCGTATTATATACTCATAATCAGACATTTACAATATAACAAAGCTAAACGCCCTTCGTAAACCGATTACGGAACGGCCGTAATACGATTACGACAGCCCTGTAACTTCATTACAGAAGTTCCGTAACGAGATTACGGGATAGCCGTAACGAAGTTACGAGGCTGTCGTAACAATTTTACGAAAATCCCGCAATCAAATTATAAAGCCACAACTAATTTATCGGGTAAGTGAGAACTTGAAGTTGAACCCAAAATCGTGGGTCGTCGTGGGGTAACTGCTCGACGACAAAAGCGGCGTATTCTGCTGCAAATCGTAGTAAAGACTCATTGTGATAAGGCGCGACAAAGTGTAGTCGGCTGTGAAACTGAGCTTCAAAGCAGTATTTCCACTCGACGCAGAACTAAGTCCGGAATCAATATCACGGCTTATTGCGGCCTGCTTGCGGTAACTGAAGTCGAGTCTTAGGTTAAGATCGTGGTTCAGTCCGCCATTACTGTTGCGCAAATTAGCATTGTTCCGGTTGTTCTGGTTGGTGTTATTGTTGCCCTTTCCGCCTTTTACCTTGCGGCTATTGCCACCTCCAAAGAGGTTAAGGTTATTAATCTTGTAGCCCAAACCTATAACCCAGTCATTGCTTGTGGCCTCATTGAGCTGTACACTAGTCATTGAGAGCGAGAGAACACGCGTCTTTCTGTATTCAAGCTTGGCCGTAAGGTCATTCGGAAGCGTAACATCAACGCCCAAAAGAGGCGAGAAGCTCTCGTTAAGGCTAACTTGCGAGACGTTGAACATGGAGCTTGGCACCAGCTGATCGTCGGTATTGGTGATGAATCCAAGCCCATTCATGTACTCCATGTACGTGCTGTAGCTGCTATAAGCACCCACAGCATATATGCTTTTGTATGAATGGTTGATGTTGACGCTCTTGAACAGATTCGCGAAGAACGGCAATTTGGTCAGTCCGCTATAGCGTATCGTCCAGTTGGGAAGCAAGCGTGAGAGCGTAGGGAAGATACTAAGATTATGCGAACCCATGCTTGTGTAGGCGTTAAGGAATGCCGGCACCATGACATCAGCACTGTATTTGTCCACTGAACCATTGGCTGGGTCGAACTGTTTACCTGCCAATGTGGTCCCGATAGGATATACCGCACCTGCATATTGGGCCTCAACGCGGTCGCGATAGGCTGCAAGTGAATTGCGGAACTTGTCAAACGTAGAGCTGTGATAACCGTTATTGGCATCGCCCATGCCCTCAAAAGCCGACTTCAGTGATATTGTTGTCATTGTGAACTGGCCAGTCTGGGTGGTAGGAGTGCCAGCATACATATACTGTATGGTACGAGCCTTTGTCTCAGTACGTGATGCATTGAGGTCTATTTTCAAATCTTTTATAGGCTCTAGAGTTACTCTCAGCTGCAGGTCTTCCGTCTTGCTCGTTGCGGCAGGTGTGGCAACGCTGTCATTTAGCAAGAGCCAGTTACGACTTCTTGCCTTCCCGATGTAGTCATCGTCCACCATTCCAAAGGCGAAATCGAGTCCAGGCGAGAGGAAACCATCGTTTCTGCTCTGTCCAAAGGCATTTCCTACAGTCGGCATGAAGCCAGGCAGCGACATGGAGTACTGGTTCCGGTAAGTGAAACTTACATTACGCACCATCATAAGCACTCGGGCTACGCACTGGGCGGTTTTATACCACTTCTGATTCTCAAGTGGTTCTTTGGGCGTTACCGTAAGTTTGAAGCGTATGATAGAGTCGGTCTTGTTGAACAATTTAATCTTATTGTTATCCACTTTGCGCCATTTCAGTTTGAACACCTTACCATCCGACGTCTTAGCCGTTACGTTTAGGCGCTTTGTTTTCTTGTTATGGCTTATCACTATTGCCGTATCGGCAGCAATTGTAATCTCCTTTTCAAAGCTGTTCTTGTTCTTAGGCAGTTGCTTTTTAGCATCATTTGCGTTCTTGTCCTTATCGTTTGCCTTCTTGTCGTCGGTTTTCTTAGCATTCTTTCTGGCCGACAAGGAATTTGGATTGCGCCTCACCGACATGGTGCGATTCGTCTTATTGAACCTGTCATTTGCACTCTTGAGGAATGGAACGTGGTTATAGAGCTTCTCAAGGTTGAATGTTCCGTTTATATTCAGTGTGCGGTTGGTGGTTATAGTGTTTCCAAGCGATGTTCCATCGTCAAGTTCCGTGCCACGGTTCCAGGTGTAGGCCGATGAGTAACTGGCATCAGCGTTTACCCAATCGAACACAGGAAGCAGGTTGAGTGGCAACTGATAGGAGGCCGTGAATTGCTGATTGTAATCCAAAGGTGCACCCATGTGCTTAATGCTGGTCCATACCGAGTCCTTCCAAGCTTCATATCGGTCAGGATAAAGGTCCTTGTTCACTTGCACATAGGGCTCTTCTATTTCGGCGCGGGTAGCACTTTGGAAGTTCATATGCAGATTTTTGGTCAAGTCCCAACGCAAAGAGAAATCGCGATTCCAGCGGAACTGGTCGTCGAAAGTGGCCGGAAGCAAGCTGTTCTCGGTGCTTTCCATGTCGCGTTCCTGCAGTTCGTGATAGTCGCGGGTCATCTCTGTATTGAAAGCAACACTCTGTGGCAGCCAGTTTAAGCCGAAACGTTTCAGTATATCAAACCACTTCGACTTGCTCTTGATAAGCTTACGGAACGGCTCCCAAGCCTTATAGACCGGCACCCAATTGTAATTGATAGAGCCTCGCCATGAGTCCGTGTTCTCATAAACCACGGTTTCGCCTTGGGTGTGAGCATGGCTGTGGCTGTAACTGAAAGCAAAGTTGGCCGGGTCGTATGGCATTGGGTGGCGCTTGGTAGCAATTCCGAAGCGCACATTACTAAGAGAGAAGTTTGTTGTGGTAGTCTTCGTAACTGCAATATTCTCTATTGAGTCGCGCTCACGGCCCTCCATTGAATTCAAACTCTCCTTAAGGAGCATGTCGGTGTCCAAAGGGTTGTACTTGGGACGGCTCTGTTCTTTGGTCACACTGTAGTATAGCGGGGCCGAAACCTTTGCTTTGTCGGGGAAGAACTTGCCCAACTCCAAGTTGGCCGTGGCCGAATAGGAGCTGTAATTATCGGTAGAGCGCTGGCTTACGCCTTCTTCAAGCCCACCAAAGCCCTCACTCTGATAGCTACCTTGCAAGTTTACAGAGCCAAAATCACTGAGTTGTACGTTAAGGTTTCCCTGTGCAGCCCAGCCGCCTTCGTTGTTAAACTCTCGCAAACGGAGCTCATTGACCCACACTTCGCCTGACTTTGCGTTAGTGGCAAGATTGCGAACACCTATCATCATGGTCTTAATCTCGCCCAAAGTCGGGTTACCCATAATGGTAATCTTATTGTTCGGGTTGTCCGGATCGTATTCTTCAAAGGCTATATTGTACGATGCCGTACCGGCAGACTTAGCCTTATTGCGGTCGCGCTTAACATTAGTGAGCAACGAAAGCGGTATGTTGAGCATGTTTTCCTGTGGCCAAACTATGCGCACCTGATTGACATCGTAACGGTTATAGTTACCTGGTGCGGTGAGCTTCAGCGGTATTTCATACTCATAGTAGTTGTTCTTATAATCAGAACCTAAACGTATGAACACAGCCAACTGGTTGTCTTCGAGGTTGGTTGTATTCTGTTCAAAAGCATTGGCATGTACAAACATCTGCAACTGTTTGTATTGCCGTAGGTCGAGGGTGGTGTTCTTGTATACTGCTTTAGACTCTCTGTTACCTAGATTGGTGACCGTCATTGACAAAGCCTGCTCGTTTTGCTCAACCAATTGTGGCTGTGTTGGATCCTGGCCGCGGCGTATTCCCGGTGGCAAGACATAGTTAACTGGTATCTTATCGTTATTTTCCTCAATGTTGACTGCACTCACTGCCAACCTGCCGGAAGTGCTTCCAGAGTTTTCCAGGTTCTGTTCGTATACACGCCATTCACCCCTCACGAGGTCGAGACTGCCAAAACGGAGCACTATTGGGTGCTCAAATCCGGTGAGGAACATGCGCATGAAACGTATGCTGGTAAAGTCACTGATGCTTCCAAACCTCTGTTCGAACTCGTCAAGGGGTATTCTGAACTGATACCATGTGGCTTCTTCTGTTTTGTTATTGCGTAGTTGACGACGGTCAACCCTACGGTCTACGATATAGTTCCTACCCACTTCCAAATCTTCCGGACGTATAGATACGTGGTACTGGTAGTATTTTTCATACTCATTAAGAGTATAGTCCTGGTTTATATCCTCAACATCAGGGGTGGTTTTATATGATGTGTCGTAGCCTTCGCTGTTGTTCTCTTGGTCGGGAGAGTTGCCTTGAGGCATGTTTATGCGCTTATAGCGCTCCAGAATACTGGCCCTGCGCTCATCAAGATCCCTGCCACGGAAGTAATGATAGTCATCATTCGCAAGGTCGTGGGCCGCTACTATCGAGTCGAATACGGCAGGATTGACCACTCCTTGTATTCGGTTCAGATAGTCTTGATAGAACGTTTGCTCCTCATCGTCGGTAAGTCCATTGAATCCTACATCCTGTCTTGCACGGCTTCCACTAGTAGTTGCAAACGCATAAGTAACCGTTGGCTGGGTAGGAATGTGTCCCCACTGAGTGTCGGTCCAGCTCTGCGAGCCGTCAACAGGCATACCACTCTCATAGAATTTCTTTCCATCGTGGAGCACATCCTCGCTCACTTCACCCAAGTCTATATAGAAATCGCCACCGTATTGGCTTGCTGTTCCTTCCTGGCGAGTATAGATGAATGGATCGAGAAGCCAAAATTCAATATACTCTATATTAGCTGTTTCAAAGTCATTGGTATCAAGCTTACGCATCATGCCGCCCCAAGAGCCTTTCGGATTAGCCAATGTTCCGTTCGGATTAAGATTGGAAGTGAAGTTATACGGACCACGCTCGTTGGGATAGAAAGCGAGGTTGAGAATAGGTAATGTGCTTGTTGCGCCGTTATAACTGCTTTGGTCGCGGTTGGGATAAAGCTCATTGACATAGATTTCGCGCACATACCAGTTGCTGAGTTGGTCAAGATCACTCTTTATATGGCCAGGAGTGAGTGACGAACTGCGTCGTGTGAACAACGGGTCTATGTTGTACCAAGCCAACAGCGAACGGTTATAGCCACTTGAAAGTGTTGTCTTATCCTGCGATTCAGGGAACATTGTTGGCACACTCGAAATAATCCAAGACTGAGGAGTGGACACATCAATGGTGTTTTTAGTATTTTCGAAGTCATCGATATATGAAGCATTGTCCTGTACTCCACTGCTTTGGCCTGCAATGAGTTGTGCAAATTCGGCCTCAAAAGATATGTAACTGGGCTTAGTTACATGCAAGAACGGAATCTTGTTGAGCATGTTTGTAAGCCACTGACTTTCCTTTTTCCACGACAGATTAAGTCCCCATATGGTGTTGTTGAGCGGTTCCGAGCCCATACTGACTTTGGTAGTGAGCGCCTGTTCACTAAGATGCTGGAATGTTCCACCCAATATGAAGTTCTTAGAGAAGTCATATTCCCAGTTAAGGCCTATCATTGTCTTGCGCTCTTGCGAATAATCGGTCTGGCTTTCGAGTGACACATTGACTTGCGTTCCTGCATCAATGATGCTCTGATTCAGTATTGTCACCTCGCCGGCATTATAGTCTACGCTGTAGTCTGAGCCTTCAGTGAGGGTTACTCCACCTGCTGTCACGACCACAGAGCCCTGCGGAACGTTATAGGCTCCAAGGGAAATGACATTAGCTGACGACCCTCTGAACTGCCCGACAAGCTGATATTTGTTCTTCTCGGCAATCTGTTTGGCAATTGTTTTTGTGGAATCGTAAAGCTCAGTGAATGCATAAGAGGCCGCACGTTCGGCAGACACGCCCCTACTAACGAGGAAATTGTACATGTAACTACCGAAAGGCTCGGCTGCAGGGAAGAATACCCGCCCATTGCTGACAGTATATCCCTCAACGTAATCGAAATAGCCGTTGCTGTTGGCACGGTTATTATTGTCCAAACGGTCAGCTCCGAGATCCTTGATGATGGTTTGCGACTTAACCTGAGGTTCTGGAATATAGCTCAAATAGACTCCCGTCGTGTCGCTTTGATACTTTACATCAAGGCGGAACTTGTCCTTTTCCACCTGCGAAGCCAGATAGTAGACATTCTTCATCATCAGCTTCCAGTTGCCCTGCTGTGGATTATTACTTGTATTTTTCAGTGACTTCACTATCAGAGCCTGGCTGGCATCGGTCCTGTCTGATGAGAATTCGCCCACCTGATAGGTTACTCCTCCGTAGGTATATTCAAAGGATATGGCTAGCACTTGGTCGGGTTGAAGCCCTGTTCGGAGCGAGACATAACCAAGAGAGTTGTTTACCGTATATTCTGAAGAATTAAGAAGGCGGGCACTTTGCAGTTTTTCATAATCGCTACCTCCCACCAATCCCATGCCGGTAAGCACGTCGCCGGCTCGGTCTATATCACGTACAGCATCGTTAGCCTTAACCGTATTGTACTCTGTATTGGCGTTATTAGACGGCGTTAGTGCACCTGTAAGTCCCCACATGCGGTTACTCACGGTGGCATTCTCACCTAAATCGGTCAGGGCTATGATGTTACGGGTGTTGGCTGTTGTTGCCGTGTTGTTGGTAACCCATATCTCCACGCGGTTAATAGTTATGCCTGTGGTAAGATTTGGCAGCGTTTTCATGGCATTGTCGTAATGCTCACGGAAATACTGGGCAAGGAAGAAGTGGCGGTTTTCTTCGTAATCGGCAGCATTTATCTCAAACGGGGTAAGCTGAACGCCACCCTTTGAGCTCACGCTTTTGCTGGAAGACTTCTTCTGTGAGAGTGCAAGCTGGAGCTTGAGTTTGCCAAACTGCATGTCGGTACGTACACCAAAAAGACTGCTTGCGCCGCGAACGAGCGAGTTGTTTGATGGAAACGAGATGTTGCCAGCCTCAACAAGCTTAATTATTTCATCCTCTTTGCCGTCATATTTCAACTTCATGTTCTGCGAATCAAAGTCGAACGTGGCATCGGTATTATAGTTAAGGTTGAGGTCCATCTTGTCTCCGATCTTGCCATTCACGTTGATGTTGACCTTCTCATCAAAGTTCATCGACGTGACATTGCGGTTTCTAATAGGCAAAGAGGGGTTATCTATCTTCTTATTCGTTAGTCCGAACTTCAGCTCTGCGGTTCCGCGCGTCTTGATACGCACGCCACCAGGGCCGAAAATCTTCTCAGCGGGCCCCAAACTGAAGTGCATGTCGCTGAAATCGAACTTCTCCTTGCCCTTGGTTTGCAATATTTCCTGATTCTTTGAACGGTAATATTCAGCCCAACTGCGCTTTTCGCTCCACTTCAAATACTCCTCAGGAGTCATCATTATAGGCGCATTCACATATGTGTCGCCTATCTTTGTACCTATAATATAGCGGTCTATGCTGTCGTTATATATCACTTCGTATTTCAGATCTTCCGGTCTGTTAAGGTCGGTGGAGTTCTGCAAGAGGTCGCTCTCAGTGATAGGAGTGGTGCGTTGCACAGGCCAGCGGGGATTAAGGAGGCTGTCAGGAATGGTCTCATCATCTATAATAACGTCAGGCATCTTCACCTTCGTGGTATCCTCTGGCGGATTCATGCGCCCAAAAGAGGCCATTCCTCCGGGCAAGACAAGTGCTGTCGAGGCTAAAGCAGCCACGGCAACAGTTACCAGGAGAAGTATTATGAAGATGTAGGATCGGGACTTCAAGACGGTGTTTACTTTATCATTTTGAGGGCCTGTTTAACTACTTGCTCCACAGGCATATTAGGATTGTCGGACAAGATGGCCACAACGACCTTGGCTGAGGGCGCAGGCGAGAAGCCAAGCATGGTGAGAGCACTGACAGCTTCTTCCTTAACGCTTGTGTCGTAGTCGGGAGTTTGGGTTCCGGCCGTGGCGTGAAGTTCTTGTGCTATGCCACTGGCCACAATCTTGTCTTTAAGGTCTACTATGATGCGCTGGGCGGTACGGAGGCCTATTCCCTTTACACTTTTGAGCATTTTCTCATCGCCTGAGGCTATCACATTGCACAGTTCGGCGGGCGATGATGCCGAAAGTATCATTCTTGCAGTATTGGCTCCCACCCCGCTCACGCTTATAAGCATGCGGAAAAGCTCACGCTCCTGCTTGCTGGCAAAGCCATAAAGGGTGTAGCTGTCATCGCGTCCACCGGTCACAAGCGATTCGTGGGCAAAGAGCTTTGCCTCTTTTTTACCTTGCAATGCACTATAAGTGTTGAGCGATATGTTAAGTGCAAAGCCCACTCCGCCCGCATCTATCACAGCCATGGCAGGAGAGAGCTCGGCCAATTCGCCCCGTATGTAGTCTATCATTTATGCCTTTTTATTCTTAACCGTATTTATTATTAACGCTTTATTACCTTTATTATTGTAAGAAATCAAGCTTTAACAATGTTAGAAGTGCTATTGCCGTGATTTTATTTGAAAGTAAACGTAAAATTATCTTTATGCCACCGGACGGCCATGGCAAAGGCTTTGGTTTAGGTTGGCTATAATTCCATATGTCAAAAACGGTGGAGCGGCATGGCCTTAAGTGCATTATCATGACCCTAACTGTCAATGTTATAATATGTTTTCGCAGACAAGCATTGCCGGTTATGAATAAATATCGTAACTTTGCCACTGATGAAAGCAAAGGTAATATACATAAAGCGATTTCCAATTGGCGGCGGCTTCCTGGCCATAAACCTCTTTGGGGTGATATTTTCAATACGTCCGCTCGATGAATTTGAGCTGAACCATGAGCTCATTCACACCGCGCAGCAGCGCGAACTCGGCTACATCGGGTTTTATTTGTGGTATTTGGCCGAATGGCTATGCTTGTTCCTTAAATACCATGACAGCATAAAGGCCTACTTCAACATACGGTTTGAGCGTGAGGCTTACCGACATGGCGACGATCTGAGCTACCTGAAAAGGAGAAGACACTACAGATATAATCAATAAAAGTGAATGCCGTAATAAGGATACGAAACTTCCGTAAATAGCCACTTAGGCTCAGTAAAGTTGTTACGGGTATCTCGTAATGCCGTTACGACGCTTTCGTAATGTCATTACGGAAGTTCCGTAACGCTGTTACGAAAGTGCCGTAATGCGATTACGAAAGTTCTGTAATATGTTTACGGAGAATTTGTACCTGGGCAAATGCTTTCAAGGGCGAATTAGCAGGTAATAATAGCAAGCACGGCTACCTTGAAAGTCAAATACAAAATTACGAAATTTTCCGGCCAAATACAAGTTTCCCGTGTCTTTTTCTAAATTCATTCCGGCACCGATGCCACCCGGAGTGGCTACCTGTTGCTGGCAAGATTGCGGCCGGCATCAATGCGAAGGAATATGAAAAGCAAGATGGTAAAGCCCCAAAGCGAACTTCCGCCATAGCTGAAGAAGGGCAACGGAATGCCTATTACAGGGGTAAGGCCGAGCACCATGCCCACATTGATGAACACGTGGAATAGGAACACGCTCACCACACAATAGCCATAGACCCGCCCAAACGTAAATGGCTGCCGCTCGGCAAGCTTTATCAGCCGCAGGATAAGCCCGAGAAAAAGCAGCAATACCGCTGCAGAGCCGAGGAAACCTTCCTCCTCTCCTACCGTACAGAAAATGAAATCGGTGTCTTGTTCGGGCACAAACTTAAGCTTGGTTTGCGTTCCGTTGAGAAAGCCTTTGCCCCTAAGGCCGCCTGAACCTATGGCTATCTCACTCTGATGCACGTTGTATCCGGCTCCCGCCAAGTCGTCGTCAAGTCCGAGAAGCACGTTTATCCTGACACGCTGGTGTGGTTCGAGCACGTCGTTGAGCACATAGTCGGCACTGTAGAAAAAGCCTACACTGCCCAATGTGAACAAAGCTATGAGCAAATACGGCTTCAAGTGGGACCGCAAATAACAGAACACAAGATAGCCTACAAGCACTATGGTGATGGCAAGTTGCACCCAAACAATATTGAAAGGTATCACATAGCCGGAGAAAAGCAGGAAGGCAATGGTGATGCCGAAGCAATAATACAATATCGTACGCATCTGTTTGGCCGATCCTGCATAGGAATAAACCATCAGAGCCGTAAATAACTGGATGAGAAGGAACACGACAAACTTGCCCACAGATGCGGGCATGTCCCATAACATCACGTTTTCGAACTTTATGCCAAGCACGAAATAAACCACCATGGCAAAGGCAGTAAAGAGCACTGAGCCAGTCATGCCCTCACGATAGAACATAAGGAAGAACGAAAGGTAAACCAACGCCGACCCCGTTTCGCGCTGACCAATGATGAGAAGCACAGGAAGAAGCACTACTCCCGCTGCTGCGGCAAAGTGACGGGGATTGTGAATGTCGAAGCCATATGTGCTCATAAGCTTCGATACCGCAAGAGCGGTGGCAAATTTGGCAAATTCGGCAGGCTGAAGTCGTAAAGGCCCGAGCACAAGCCATGAGCGAGAACCTTTAATTGTATGCGGATTGAAGATGGTGATAAACAGCAACACCATGAACGCGGCATAGATAACGAAAGAAAAAGTATCGAAGAACCTGTCGTCGAGCAACAGTATCACAAAGCCCAAAATAATACTTGTGCCTATCCAAACAATCTGCATGCCGGAACGCGATGACAGACTGAAGATGTCGTTATCACCGTAAGTGTAGCTTGCTCCACACACACTTATCCACCCAAAGATGAGCAACATCAGATAGATGGCTATTGTCCACCAGTCCAAACTGCCAAGTACTCCGGTGGGCTTACTCGTTCCTTGATTTGCGTTCGTCATTTATCAGTCCCTCACTCTTGTTCTTCTTGTGTTCCTCACTGCTCTTTTCCTCATGCTCTTCGCCCTTCATGGCCTCGCCCTTAGCACCGGGTTTGGCACCAGAAAGTTCCTCATTGCCCTGGCCGGATTCCAGTGCCTGTATCTCTTCTTCATGCTCTTTGGCCTGCGACTTGCGCAGTTCCTCCTCCTGAGCCTTCAACTTCTTGACGCTGTCCATGCGCACAGAGTCGGCATGAGTCATAGGGCGCACAAAGTCGTAGTGTATATGCCGGCTCTGCATTACGGCAGCTTTGGTCTCCGAAGATGGCGAAAGCTTGCCCATGATGTACTGCTCTATCATCAACGCACCTATTGGAACGCCGAAATCTGCACCCCATCCGCCATTCTCAACATACACGGCTATGGCTATCTTTGGGTTGTTCATAGGAGCGAATCCCATAAACACCGAATGGTCGCGGCCACGGTTTTGGGCCGTACCAGTCTTGCCACAGAGTTCATAAAGTGGCGTATTGGCCGACCGACACGTACCTCCGAGTACCGATTTGCGCATACCCGTGGCTATAACGTCGTAGGCATAACGGCTGGCTTTGGTGTAATGGCGCTCTGTATATTTAGGATCCAGCTTCTGCCCCTGTATTTTTCTCACTACATGCGGTGTGATATAGTAACCACGATTGGCTATGGTGGCACCAAGATTGGCTATCTGCAGTGGAGTAAGATTTACCTCACCCTGCCCTATAGCAATACTTATCACCGACAGAGGGTTCCAACGTTTGAATGCATTATCGTAGAATTTGGCATTCGGTATCATGCCTCTCTTCTCGCCGGGGAGGTCTACTCCAAGCTTGTAGCCAAAGCCCATCGACACCATATAATCACGCCAAGTGTCCATTGCCATATCAAGATTACGGTAACGGCGCCTATTCGACAGCATATAATATAGTCCCCAGCAGAAGTAAGCATTGCAAGAAGTTTCTATTGCGTCTTCAATTGCAATGGGAGAAGCATGACCATGGCACCCAACATGAAGTCCTTTGAAGTTGAATCCGTGATGACACGGGAAGGCGTCATGTATGTTTACAATGTGCTCTGATAGGAAAGTAAGTCCCTGACTTGTCTTAAACGTGGAGCCGGGGGGGTACTGTCCCATGATGGCTCGGTTGAGTAAGGGATGCGCCGGATCGTTGTTAAGCATGTGTTGGGTAGGACCTCGCAGCTTTCCAACCATGTCTCGAGGGTCGAATGTGGGCGAACTGACCATGGCAAGTATCTCTCCCGTCTTTGGCTCTATGGCAACAATGGCTCCCAGTTTGCCTTCCATAAGGCGCTCACCGAGTGCCTGCAAGTTGATGTCAAGACCAAGATTAAGATCTTTTCCAGCCACTGAACGATGGTCGAACTTGCCATTCTGATAGCTTCCTTTTATGCGTCCATGAGCATCACGGAGCATAATCTTTACGCCTTTCTGCCCTCTGAGCTCCTTCTCGTAGTACCTCTCAAGTCCAATCTTGCCAATATAGTCGCCCGGCTGATAGTAATCATCCTCTTCTATATCACTTGGCGACACCTCAGCCACGTCCCCCAGCAACAGCCCAGCATAGGGATACTGGTATTGTCTCACTGTACGCTGCTGCACATAGAAGCCTGGGAAGCGGTAAAGTTTCTCCTGAAAGGCGCTGAATTCATTGCCTGGCACCTGACTCATAAACAGTTGCTCAGTGAAACGGCTATAGCCCGGGTTCTTCGTACGGTCTTTAATGTCGGCCATTCGCTTGGCATAGAAGTCCTTGGTTATGCCCAAAGCCTCACAGAACTCAGCAGTATCGATCCTGTTTTTCTGCTCATTCATGACCACCATTATGTCATAAGCTGGCTGATTATATACGAGCAACTTGCCATTACGGTCGGTAATATTGCCTCGGGCAGGATATTCTATCTTCTTAAGGAAAGCATTTGAGTCGGCACTCTTACGATAATCATCGCTCATAATCTGCAAGAAGAACAAGCGCACCAAATAGACAAGCACAATGGCAACTGCCATTCCGCCTATTACATACTGCCGGTTGCTATAGTTCAACTGATTCATTTACCAGATTATAATGCCGGTTGCTTCCGCCGGAAATTCTCCAATACTAATATAAAGATGTACGTGATGAATGTGGAGCCAAGTGCATCGACAAGCCACAAAAGCCAATTGAAGAAGCTGAAAGCTTCAAGCATGAAATAAATCAGACAATAAGTGAAAGTCATTATCAGCGAAAACACAGCATAAGAGCCCCATCCCAATGTCTGAGCAGATGGGATAAGGTCGTCTGGACTCTCACGAGGAATGAACAGTTGCAGCAGTCCGGGCTGAATAAAAGCCATCAACGTAAGCGCGGCAGCAGCAACACCAGGAGTATTTGTAAATGTGTCGCAGACCACACCGAGGGCAAAGCTCCACAACAACATACCCACTCGGGAGTAGTTTCGCGGAAATGTGATGACGAAGATTATGTAAAGCAACGGTGTGGCATGGCCAAACAGACTAATCTGATTGAGCACAAGCGCCTGAACAAGGCAGAGCACCAAAAATGCCACTATTCTGCGTACAATATCGGTTGTCAATCTTTCTCTGATTTAATATTAAATGTTATTGCCCCTCAAACTGTCTTTTGCTGCCTGCAGAAGTTCAAGTCTTTCACGTACAGCCTTATTGTCGAGCACACAGACATCACGCAGACGCGAGAAGTCTGTCGACAATTTCAGCTTCAATCTGTAACTTAGTCCATCTCTCGAATTGTAGACAAGAAGAATCTTACCAACCCTCAACCCTGGTGGAAACACCGAACTGTAGCCACTGGTTACAACGTTTTCGCCAAGATTAAAGCGGGCATGACGCGGTATATTGTCTACAAATGCAATGTCGGGAGTTCCACCCCGCCAGTGCAAATAGCCAAAATAGCCACGGTTTTCTATTGCACAACTTATATTTGACTTGGAGTTGAGCACCGGAATCACTATGGAATAATGCCGCGAAACAAGATAGACAATACCAACAACACCTGTGCCACAAGCCACGCCCATATCCTTTTCCACTCCATCATCAGAGCCTTTGTCTATTGTTATGAAGTTATCAACCTGATCGATGGCATTGCTCACCACTTTAGCATTGACGAGTCTGAACTTAGAAAGTATAGCTTCTTGCGGATCATGGAGCCGAGCTGTATCAGTGGCCAAACGCTTATCGCTGAGTTGAGAGGAAAGTTGGCTAATCCGTTGCTCCAATTCTATGTTGCGACGGGTAAGCGATTCATTGGCTCCCTTGAGCTGAAAGTATGACACAACCTCACTTTCGGCTGTGAGAATCCGCCCTGTCACGGCATTGGCTGACGTAAACCAGACGCTACCTTGATAATGGTTGAACTGGAAGAGGAGCACAAATGCCACCACTTCCAGCACCACGAACAAAAACCAGTGCTTGTATCTGGTTACAAACTCTATTAAGTTGTGCATACGTTTTGCGAACTATGAATGACAAATGAAGAGCGATGATTTGATTTCTTGGCAGAAATTCACCTCTCTGAATTCAGCATTCATCATTCCGGCCCCATCATTTCGATAGGGATTATCTCATCAAGAATGAGAATTTATCAACGTTCTTCAATGCTATTCCTGCACCTTTAGCCACACTATGAAGTGGGTCCTCGGCTATGTGGAACGGTATATTGATCTTGTCTGTGAGTCTCTTGTCGAGTCCACGAAGCAATGCGCCGCCGCCACTCAGATAGATTCCGTTCTTAACTATATCTGCATAGAGCTCTGGAGGAGTATTTTCAAGGGCCGAAAGCACTGCATTCTCTATCTTGGCCACGGTCTTGTCAAGGCAGTGAGCTATCTCTTGATAGCAAACTGGCACTTCCATAGGAAGCGCTGTGATTCGGTTCGGGCCGTGAACGATATAGTCTTCTGGAGCCTCATCGCCAAGATCTGTCAGCGCCGAGCCAACATTTATCTTTATACGCTCAGCCATTCGCTCGCTGACCTTAACGTTGTGCTGACGGCTCATGTACTCTTGTATGTCAGCATTGAGGTCATCGCCTGCTACACGGATTGAATTATTAGACACAATACCGCCCAAAGAAATCACAGCAATCTCCGTACTGCCACCACCGATATCAACTATCATGTTGCCTTCCGGTGCCTCTACGTCGATGCCAATGCCAAGTGCGGCAGCCATTGGCTCAAATATCAGATAGACATCACGTCCGTCGGCATGCTCAGCGGAATCTCGAACGGCTCGCAACTCCACTTCAGTACTGCCCGAAGGCACTCCTATCACCATGCGAAGCGATGGGGAGAAAAGACGAGTACCGGTGTGAACCTTCTTGATAAGGCCCCTCATCATCTGCTCGCAAGCCGAGAAGTCGGCTATTACTCCATCGCGCAGCGGTCGCGTAACACGTATATTGGCATGCTCCTTACCCTCCATCTGCTTGGCTTCACCGCCTACAGCAATCATCTTGTCGGTGCGGCGGTCGAGTGCTATGACCGAAGGCTCGTCGACAACAATCTTGTCATCACTGATTATAATGGTGTTGGCGGTGCCCAAGTCCATCGCTATTTCTTGGATAAATGAAAAGAATCCCATATCTTTCTTATTGTTTGTTTATCCTTGTTCTAACTTTCTTTTACCAGCTTACAGTGTGGTAGCAAACCAATCATGTATAGCCGTATCGTAGTGACTGCTTGTAGCGAAAGCCTCAACGGCAAACTTCCTGCGGTCCTCAATATCGGTTTGGGCTCCCTTTTCGTTAAGTATGGCAAGCAATTCGCTGTATTGCTGCTTGCCCGGCACTATAACTACATCCTTGAAATTCTTTGCAGCAGCGCGGATAAGCGATATTCCGCCTATATCAATCTTCTCTATAATGTCTTGCTCAGAGGCTCCACTGGCCACCGTTTGCTCAAATGGATAAAGGTCGACCACTACAAGATCGATTGGCGGAATGCCGTATTCTTGCATCTGTTGCTGGTCTTCAGCATTGTCGCGGCGAGCAAGTATGCCACCGAAGATTTTAGGATGAAGCGTCTTTACCCTTCCCCCAAGTATGGATGGATATGTAGTAACATCCTCAACCTTCTGGCATTCATAGCCAAGACTTTCTATAAACTTCTGCGTACCACCGGTACTCAGGAACTTAACACCTTCTTTGTTCAGCTTGGCGAGCAACTCCTCCAAGCCATCCTTGTGGAAGACGGAAATCAAAGCCGTCTTTATTTGTTTTCTTTCAGCCATTATTCTGTTATATAACTTTTCAGACTGCAAAGTTATAAAAAATCCCCCACTACCAAATACTACTTTTATTAAAATTGCAAAATAGTTTTCTTTTCTTGATTTAAGCAGTGTTATAAAGGCCAAAAGCCAACCGTCTGAAAGCTGATGCTGAAGAATTATACAAAGAATCGTCTACCCGGCAGTACTAAAGATTGAAAGCTAATTGCTTGAAGGCTAAAAGGCGTTGACATATCTGCCAACTGGGATTTTCCAAACCATACATTTTGACGCGACAAAGCAGTGACTTACACATAGAAAAACAACCATTTAGAGAAGCTTAACCATTACTTTGCAACCGCTAAAAACCACTATGGCAAGACCGGATTTACCCATTGCCCATAAAGAGCACATGACGCTTCTCAGTTAAATACCTTTAAAAAAGTCGGAGAGCCCCAAGTCAAGCCCCGCTGAATGAAAAAAAAACAGTAAATTTGCACGCAATAAATTTTCAAACACATTTTATGGCATCATTTGTTGCAGACAAAATTGTAATGGACGGGCTTACTTTTGACGACGTCCTTCTTATCCCAGCTTATTCAGAAGTGCTTCCTAAGGAAGTGGAACTGAAAACAATGTTCTCAAGGCACATACAACTTAACGTGCCGTTTGTTACCGCCGCCATGGACACAGTTACCGAAAGCTCCATGGCTATCGCCATTGCGCGTGAGGGTGGCATTGGCGTCATACACAAGAACATGAGCATAGACGAGCAGGCAAGGCAAGTAGCCATCGTGAAAAGAGCCGAGAACGGCATGATCTATGACCCTGTTACCATCCAGAAGGGACGCACCGTGAAAGACGCTCTCAACATGATGGCTGAGTTTCATATTGGTGGAATCCCCGTTGTTGATAATGAAAACCACCTTGTTGGCATAGTTACCAACCGCGATTTGCGCTTTGAGGGCCACATGGACAAGCTAATTGACGATGTGATGACCAAGGAAAACCTGGTTACAACCCACCAGCAAACCGACCTCGCAGCAGCGGCTCAGATACTGCAGGAAAACAAGATTGAGAAACTGCCTGTGGTGGATAAGGACAACAGATTGGTTGGCCTGATTACATATAAAGATATAACCAAGGCCAAAGACAAGCCCATGGCTTGCAAGGATGATAAGGGCCGGCTCAGAGTAGCTGCTGGTGTTGGCGTTACGAACGACACACTTCAGCGCGCTGAAGCATTGGTTGAAGCTGGTGTTGACGCCATTGTCATCGACACAGCCCACGGCCATTCTAAAGGCGTAGTAGGCAAGCTGAAGGAAGTAAAGGCCGCTTTCCCAAACATAGATATCGTCGTGGGCAACGTAGCCACAGGCGAAGCTGCCAAATATCTTGTTGACAACGGTGCCGACAGCGTCAAAGTGGGCATCGGTCCGGGTAGTATTTGCACTACGCGTGTGGTGGCCGGCGTCGGCGTTCCGCAGCTTACGGCAGTTTACGACGTATACAGTGCGCTTAAAGGAACTGGCGTTCCTCTCATTGCAGACGGTGGATTGCGCTATTCCGGCGATATTGTCAAGGCTCTTGCTGCCGGTGGCAGTTGCGTAATGATAGGCTCTCTTGTTGCCGGAACTGAGGAATCTCCGGGCGAAACCATCATTTTCAACGGACGAAAGTTCAAGAGCTATCGTGGAATGGGGTCGCTCGAGGCCATGGAACAAAAGAATGGCAGCCGCGATCGCTATTTCCAAAACGACATAAAAGATGCCAAAAAACTCGTTCCTGAAGGCATTGCAGGTAGAGTACCTTACAAGGGCACTGTGCAGGAGGTAATCTATCAGCTCGTTGGTGGACTGCGTTCTGGTATGGGTTACTGCGGTGCAGCCAATATAGAGAAGCTGCACAACGCCAAGTTCACACGCATCACTAATGCCGGTGTATTGGAAAGCCATCCTCACGACATAGCCATCACAAGCGAGGCTCCCAACTATTCGCCGTCGAGTATGGTGAAATAAGTAAGGGATTTAAAAGAGACAACATTCCGATTGTACTCAAATATATGAAACTGATACCTATAACATTGGCCATGCTGCTTTGGTGTGGTGTAGTGAAAGCTCAGAACGACCCTATCGTGATGACCATTGCCGGTCATCCGATAAGCCGTTCTGAGTTTGAATATTCCTATAATAAGAATAACTCCGACGGTGTTCTAGACCGAAAAACTGTGCCGGAATACGTTGAGCTTTTTGCAAACTACAAGCGCAAAGTACTTGCTGCACTCGACGCAAAGCTTGACACACTGAGCTCATTCAAGCAGGAATTTCGTGGTTATCGCGACCAGCAGATCTATCCACTGATGACGTCTGATGCTGACGTAGAGCAGGAAACACGCCGGTATTACGACAATCTGGTTAAGCAAATAGGTCCACGCGGACTTTATCAGGCAAGCCATATTCTGCTCCTTTCCAACAATGAGGACTCACAAGGACATAAAGACTCTGTGCATACTCGAATTGATTCCATCTACACAGCTATTAAGAAAGGGGCCGATTTCGGCGAAATGGCCAAGAAATTCTCTCAAGATCCAGGCTCCGCAAGGCAAGGAGGATTGCTTCCACTTGTTGGTCCCGGACAAATGGTCAAACCGTTTGAAGACGCAGCTTATGCCATGCAGCCAGGCGAAGTGAGCAAACCTGTAGAATCGCAATTCGGTTGGCACATTATTAAAATGGTGAAGAGGCAGCCTGTTCCTCCTTACGACAGTCTGAAAGTAAATATCAAACGATACTTGGAAAGTCGCAATGTGCGCATAGGATTAGCAAATCAGAAAGCCGATTCTATAGCTCAAGCCACAGGAAAGACAAGAATTGAGGTAATGGATTCTATATCTGCTTACTATCAAGCCAAGGATCCCAACCTCAATAATTTGGTGCGTGAGTATCACGATGGACTGCTTTTGTATGAAATCAGCAACAGAAACGTGTGGGATAAAGCATCGAAAGATATTAAAGGACTTGAAGCTTTCTTCAATAAAAATCGCAAGAAATATGCCTTCGACGGCCCAAGGTTCAAGGGTATAGCTTATCATACACAACAGCAATCTGATATAGAAGCCGTGAAAAAGGCCGTGAAAGACCTGCCGTTTGATGAATGGGCCGATAAGCTTAGGAAGACTTTCAACAGCGATAGCGTTATCCGTATTCGTGTGGAAAAAGGCATTTTCAAGCCAGGCGACAACGCACTGGTAGACAAAGTGGAATTCGGAAAGGATACAACACTTACCGCCATGAAAGGTTATCCTTATGAAGCGACCTTCGGACGCAAGCTTAAAAAGCCAGAGAGCTATGAGGATGTACAAGGTCAGGTTACTGCTGACTATCAAGATGAGCTGGAGAAGAAGTGGGTAGCAGGACTTAAAAAGAAGTACGATTGCGTAGTGGACGAAAGCGTACTGGCAACAGTAAACAAACATAAATGAATAGGAAGAACACAGTAATAGCAGCTTGGCTTGTCGGAACCATTGCCTTTGCAAGCATTGGTACGCATAGAAGTTTACCAATAGCGACAAGTGTAAGCGATACCGACAGTACATCTAAAACTACAGTTGCCCCAAGACACGAGGCAAGTGTGGTAGATGAAGTGGTGTGGGTTGTCGGTGATGAACCTATACTGAAGAGCGATATAGAAATGATGAGATTGGCAGGAAAGCAGGAAGGCATGCAGTTCAAAGGAGATCCTGACTGCAGTATTCCTGAGCAACTGGCAGTACAAAAGCTATACCTTCATCAAGCAGCACTTGACAGTATTGAGGTGACCGAGAGCGATATAGCCCAAGGCGTGGACCAACAAATAAATTATTGGATCCAGATGATTGGATCAAGAGAAAAATTGGAGGAATACCGCAAGGAGAGCATTACACAAATGCGACAGGACCTACATGATGACTTCAAAAATAACCAACTGGTTCGCAAGATGCAGGAAAAGCTTGTGGAGAATGTTAAAGTATCTCCAGCCGACGTAAGGGCTTATTTCAAGAAGCTGCCTGCTGACAGTATTCCTCTTATACCCACGACAGTTGAAGTTCAAATAATAACTATTTCTCCGAAAATATCCCAAGATGAAATCAATAGAGTGAAGAACGAGCTACGCGAATTCACTGATCGCATCAACAAGGGAGAAACAAGCTTCGCCACGTTGGCACGTCTTTATTCAGAAGATCCAGGCTCTGCGCGACAGGGAGGCGAACTTGGTTTCATGGGAAGAGGCATGCTTGATCCTGCTTTTGCTGCAGTAGCCTTCAACTTAACAGACCCGAAAAAAGTGTCAAAAATAGTAGAAACCGATTTCGGTTATCACATCATCCAACTTATAGACAAACGCGGCGAGCGCATAAACTGCCGACACATTCTGCTCAAGCCAAAGGTTTCGCAAGACGCAATCACCAAAGCGGAAGAGCGACTCGATTCTGTTCGAACCGACATACTACAATCAAAGTTCAGCTTTGACGAAGGAGCCACGTACATAAGTGATGATAAAGATACGAGAAGCAACCATGGCAACATGATGAACAGTGCAAATGGCGATCATACTACACGCTTCGAAATGAAGGATTTACCAACAGAAGTGGCTAAAGCCGTGGAAGGTTTGCAGGTAGATAGTATTTCCCATCCATTCGAAATGACTAATAGCAAAGGTAAGACTGTATGCGCTATTGTGAAACTCAAAAGTCGAATCGATGCCCATAAAGCCACAATTACGGAAGATTTCCAGGCAATGAAAGACATCGTTGAACAGAAAGAGAAAGAGAAAACTCTTCACGATTGGGTGGAAAACAAGATAAAAACCACATATGTGAAGATGATGCCAAACTATAAGGATTGCAACTTCGAATATTCCGGATGGGTAAAATGAAGTCCTGTCCTATAAGAACACTGATAGAGGGGCATAGAATCGGTATTGTACTGGTTCTATGCCTGTTTGCCTTGTGCACTGCCATGGCAAGGCCAACAGGTAAGCGCGAAAAGAGTAAGGAAAAGGTCAACCTGCTACATGCAGATATTTTACTATACGATCAGTTTACTCGGCCAAACGTTCAAATAGTAAAAGGCAAGGTAAGCTTCAGCCACGAGGGTACAAAACTAAATTGCGATAGTGCCTATTTCAACCAAGTAACCAACACTTTTGAAGCTTTCGGCCACGTACGCATGTCTACTCCGAAAGGCGTAACACTGCATAGCGATTACGCCTTCTATAATGGACCGGACCAAATGGTCATGGCCAGACGCCACGTGGTACTCCGCGACGGCGGAAGGGTACTATATACCGACAGCCTCGACTATGATAGAAAGTTCGATTATGGCTACTTCTTCGAAGGAGGAAGGCTCATTGACGGCAAGAATACACTATCTTCCGACTGGGGAGAATACGATGCGGCCAACCGCGAGGCCCGCTTTTACTATTCTGTCAGACTGAGAAGTCCCAAATATATCATAAATACCGATACACTCTTCTACGATACAAATAAGAAGATAGCCCACATATTGGGACCATCGGTAATAAATAATCAAGGTAATATCATACACACTGATGAAGGATATTATCACTCTGCAACTGAAAAGACAGAACTTTTCGGCAGATCTACTGTGGTTTCAAAAGACAAAACACGCACCATAGTAGGTGATAAACTATACTACGATAGCAAGACAGGTGTGAGTCAAGGCCGTGGCAACGTAGTATATGTAGACAAGAAGAACCGTAATTCACTAGTGGCAGACTATTGCTACTACAATGACAAGACTGGTGTAGGCTTCGCTTACGACCGTGCGTTGGCCAAAGAATTCTCACAAGGCGACACACTCTACATGCATGCCGACACCATTCTGATGCGCACATACAACATAGAAACTGACTCGGCTTATAGAAAAGTATTCTGCTATAATCGAGTAAGAGCTTTTCGCACTGACGTTCAAGCTGTTTGCGACTCACTAGTGTTTAACTCTCAGGACTCATGCCTAACGCTATACAAGGATCCTATACTATGGAACGGAAGCCGACAGTTGCTTGGAGAGGAAATATTAGCTTACCTTAATGACTCCACTGTGCGTGAAGCTCACGTCGTAAACCAAGCTCTTTCGATTGAACTCATGAACGACAGCATCCATTATAATCAACTTTCATCAAAAATTATAAATGCATACTTCATCGACGGAAACCCTCGAATGACCGAAGCTATAGGCAATGTGCTCTCAATATACTATCATGTGGATGACAGAGACAGCAGCATTCTGGGGCTAAACTATTTGGAAACAGATACCATGCGAATGTACATGACGCCCGATCGCAAACTACAAAGGATATGGACTTCACAAAACAATGGCGTAATGTATCCGCTAACACAGGTACCACCCGACAAAGTTTATCTGCCACAATTTGCATGGTTCGATTACATAAGGCCGCTCGATAAGGACGATGTATTCAACTGGAGGGGCAAAAACGCCGGTCAAGAGTTAAAGAAACAAAGACGCCGAGGAGCTCCAAAACAAAAGATCAGTCAACAATAAAGGCTTCAAGCCCACACTGAACTGACATAATTACTTTAGCATAAATAAGCAAAATGAGCGACATCATACAACTTCTACCAGATTCTGTGGCCAATCAGATAGCCGCAGGAGAAGTGATTCAGAGGCCGGCATCGGTGGTAAAGGAACTCGTTGAAAATGCAGTAGATGCCGGTGCCACTACTATCAATGTGCTGATAACCGATGCCGGACGCACGATGATACAGGTAGTAGACGATGGTTGTGGCATGTCGGTAACCGATGCCCGCCTCTCTTTCGAGCGTCATGCGACATCAAAGATAAAGAAGGCCAGCGATCTGTTCAACCTACATACCAATGGTTTCAGAGGCGAAGCACTGCCTTCAATAGCAGCCGTAGCTCAAGTTGAACTACTTACCAAACGCCAAAACGACGAAATCGGCACACAAATTACCATAGAAGGAAGTAAGTTCGTCAGCCAAGAACCTGCAAACTGTCCTTCGGGAAGCAATTTCAAGGTTGAAAATTTATTTTATAATGTACCAGCGCGAAGAAAATTCCTAAAATCAAACACAACAGAACTCAACAACATTGTCACTGCCTTCGAGCGCATAGCACTTGTGAATCCGTCCATACAGTTCAATCTTTTCAGCAATGGCAATGAAATGTTCAACCTTAAACCGGGCTCACTCAAACAACGTATTGTGGATGTTTTCGGGAAACGTATCAGCCAAGAACTGCTTCCAGTAGACGTCAACACCACACTCTGCAAAATAGACGGCTTCGTAGGCAAGCCCGAATCGGCCCGTAAAAAAGGAGTAAGGCAGTACTTCTTTGTTAACGGCAGATTCATGAAGCACCCCTACTTCAACAAAGCTATAGTCACGGCATTCGACAGACTTGTTCCGGTTGGAGAGCAGGTGCCTTACTTCATCTACTTCACTGTAGACCCAAACAACATCGATGTCAACATTCATCCTACAAAAACAGAGATAAAATTCGAGAACGAACAACCCATTTGGCAGATTCTTTGTGCTGCAGTGAGAGAAGCAATTGGCAAGTTCAACGATGTTCCTTCTATAGATTTTGACACCGAAGGCAGACCAGACATACCTATTTATACAGGAAACACCGAGTCTACACAGCCCAAAATAAACTACAATCCGAATTACAACCCGTTTAATAACAACGGCGGAAGCAAGCACAACCATACCACTGTGCCAACCAATTGGAATAAGATATACGACGGACTTAAAGGCTACTATCAAACCGAACAAGAGCCAAAAGCCCCTGCCGACCTATTCGATGACGGGCAAAGCCAGCACGAAGATAGTCTGATAGAAGAAAAATCGCCCACCCACTACCAGTATAAATGCCATTATATAATGACTGCCGTAAAATCGGGATTGATGATAATAGACCAGCATCGCGCCCACGTGAGAATCCTTTATGAGGAATATTTGGGCAAGGCCGCTAATCATAAAGAGCAAACACAAAAGCTAATGTTCCCCGAAACCGTTCAGTTTTCGCCCTCGGAGCAAGTATTGCTCGACAAGATATTGCCCATAATGTCTAATCTCGGTTTCGATCTTTCAAGCCTTGGAGGCGGCAGTTATGCCATAAACGGCATCCCTGCAGGACTGGAAACAGGCAATGTAGTGAAGCTTGTGGCCGATATGGCCCAAGCAGCAATTGAGCGAGGCTCTGCAGTAAAGGACGATTTGAACAAAGCATTAGCCCTATCACTGGCCCACGACGCTGCCATCCCTGAGGGACGCGAACTGAGCAACGATGAAATGGAAAGTATAGTGAATCGCCTTTTTGCCTGCTCTAACAGCAATTACACCCCCGACGGAAAGAATATATTGTGTATTTTGCGCCAACAGGAAATAGAACATCTCCTGGGATAAAAGAGTATCTGAGAAAAACGTAAAACGGTATTGCTCAGGAACAGCAAACCGTTCAAAAAACATTAAAACAGAGTTACAACATAAGAATGGCGCTACCATCAAACAATAATAATTCAGACAAAATAAGCAAAAACAAATATTTTTCATCAAAAAAAGTGAAGTTGTAAAAAAATATTATTACCTTTGCTCCAAAATAGACCAGGCATAGAAAATATTTACTTTATTATTTAATAAATCAGATTTATGAAAAAATTATTGATTGTTTTGGCTTTTGTCGGTCTAAGTGCCGGAGCTATGGCTCAGGAAGAGACACCGACAAAGAAGTACAGCGTTGCTACAAACTCATTCTGGAGCAATTGGTTCATTCAGGTAGGTGCTCAGTGGAATGCCTTCTATTCCAGCCAGGAGCACGGACAGGACCTCGACAAGAGTCCGTTCAAGGGTTTCCGTTCTAACCCAGGTGTTGCTATTGCTGTTGGAAAGTGGTTCACTCCGGGTATCGGACTCCGCACAAAGCTCCAAGGTATGTGGGGCAAGCGTGTTTGGGGGTACGGCGACGGCCCTGAGGATGTATCAAACAAGTACTGGTTCCTCAATGAGGACGTGCTCTTCAACCTCAGCAACATGCTCTACGGATATAATGAAAAGCGCGTTTGGAACTTCATTCCATTCGTTGGTGGAGGCTTTGGCCGTTCAATGTCAAACAACCTTTACGGCATGGATCTGTCTGTAGGTATCCTCAATACATTCCGTGTGAGCAAGCATGTGGGCATCCACTTCGAGCTCGGATGGATTCGTAGCGAGGGCGATGTTGATGGTTACAGCGACGAAGCACACAATCGCGGTTGGGACTCTCACGACAACAACCTTTATGCAGAGCTTGGTCTGACCTTCAATCTCGGCAAGGCCACTTGGGATGCAGTGCCAGATGTTGACGCTATCAAGGCTCAATATCAGAACGCTCTCGATGCTGTCAACGCCAAGTTGAACGACGCCAATGCTGAGAATGACCGTCTGAAGAACCTGCTTGCCAACCAGAAGCCAGCCGCTCCTGCCGTTACCAAGTCAGTGAAAGAGCTTGTTACAACTCCTGTATCAGTGTTCTTCAACATCAACAAGACCAACATTGCTTCACAGAAGGACCTCGTAAACGTTCGCGCTTTGGCAAAATATGCTAAGGACAACAACAGCAATCTGCTCGTAACAGGTTTCGCAGACAGTGCTACAGGTACTCCTGAAATCAACCAGAAGCTCTCAGAGGGCCGTGCAAAGGCTGTTGCTGACGAGCTCGTAAAGATGGGTGTGGACAATGGAAAGATCAAGACTGCCTCAAAGGGTGGTGTTGATACTCTGTCTCCTATCTCATTCAACCGCCGCGCTACTGTTCAGGTTACCGAATAAAAGGAAGCTACAGTTAAATAACATTCATACAGGTGCATTGGCTTAGTCCAATGCACCTTTTTTGTTGCCTTACCACTATTAATTTGAAAAAACAGCCCAAAAACTTTTGTCAAATAGAAAAAATTGACTACCTTTGCATCGCTATTAGGGCAAAGGGCGTTTAGCTCAGTTGGTTTAGAGCATCTGCCTTACAAGCAGAGGGTC
>CAZUWO010000008.1:0-48820 GCA_964623995.1 uncultured Prevotella sp.
AAAAGCGGATGACGATAGATGTTATATACCGTATCCCAAGCAGAAATAATCACATAACTTAATGGGTCAAAGCCTGAAATGTGGAATGTTCTGACAAAAAGCCGGAAGTAATTGTTACTTATTTCAAAAAACTTGTCCGCGTATTTGTAAACCACAAGTGCATTCCAGAAAACAACATATAGCAATGCGGCAATGGCAAGCCATCTTTCTTCGTGCTTGATTTTGAATATAGCAAACGGATTTTTCATATGATCTAAATCAAAATTGGCTTTCTTCGATTCTTTAATAGTGTTGTTTGTGTAGGTCAGTATAAGCTAGCAGAGCCCTAAAAGATGACCAGTGAGAAGCCCGCCATTGCGAATAAGCAAGAAGAAGGTAAGTCCTGCAGCGATTATCCTTATCCTACTGCGCCACGCATCAGATGTGCGGAGCAACAGGAAGCCAACAGAAATGGGTAATAGAAAAGCCCATCCAGATGTCATGATGTATACCTCGTTTATGGCAAAGCCAAGTACGATGTTCAGAATGAAGTCGATGCTCGTCCAGCACAACACCATCTGCATCAGCTTAAAGCGTATGCCCGCCACGCTGCCGGCTATAATCAATAATACTATCAGAATCTCTGCGGCGTAGCTCCACCAATGGTGGTAGCTGACAAACATCGAGCGGTCTTGCTGCACGTCTTTCAGCAGTTGGTCGCGGTGTAGTTGGAACGACTCGCCCAGCAAGTTCTCAACAATGCTCTTGCCGCGCGGCGTTGATACGTCGATGTATTTGCTTATAAGTCCCTTTCCCAAAGCCTTGCCATTATGGGTGTCGTGCCACTCGCGGTTGTGCTTCAACTTGTTGCGGAACTTCTCGTCGTGTATGTTGTCCCTCACGCGCTTCTGGTCTATAGCGGTGCGCTTGGCTATGCGCGGCACCTCGATGGTTTGGTATTGCAGTTGTCTTATGCCCAGCAGCAGCAGCAATGGCAGCGCCACTCCCACTGTCAAGAACACCGGACGGAAGAAGTGGCGGCGATTGGTGAAGATGTCGGCTATTATAGTCTTTATTCCGTTGCTAAGCGCCATGCCCGACGTGAAGAACAGCAGCAGGAACGACTGCCACACCTTCAGCTCTCGGCCACGCAGCATGGCGCGCCCACAGATGTAGAGCGTCATGGTGAGTAGCATTAGTGAGAAGATGAAGTGGTCGGGGCATATCGCCGGCACCATTACATGGGCTACCGAGAAGAGCATCAGCGTGAGAAGGCACGAGTCGAAATGGCTGAGGCCCATCACCTCGCGCAGAGTGCGGAACATGAACACTGCAGCATAAGTGGCCGCGGCCACGATGAGCACGGCCATGATAAACCAAGCCGCGTTTACATTCCACGTGTCCATAATCCACTCGTTGAGCCAGCGGAAAGGGTAGAGCAGCGTCAAGTAGAGTGGATGCCGCTCAGACTCAAAGTACACTTGGCCGTTGCTCAGAAACACACACGACCAAGAGTCGTAGCCCGAGAGTCGGAACACTTTTACCGACACAGTGTAGAAGCCCACGTGGTGAGCCTTGATGTATTCGCCAAAGTGGCTGTAGATTTGCAAGGCGTTGAGCAGAGTGAAAGCCAAGAGGGCCAAGAGGGCCACAGGCCGCTCCTCCCGTTTTATCTTAAATACATTGCGCATGAGACGGTTTTTCGATTGTGGCTGCAAAGTTAAGCATTATTTTTCTGTGCGTGGGTGTTTCGGTGTAGAATTGTTGAAAAAATCAGCTCATTCAAAAGACAATGCAAGAAAACGCACCCTTCTCAGACGCGCCTTCTTGCATTATGTTATATACAGGCAATTGTCGGCAACTGCCGTTTGTTATCGTTTGCTTCTGTTGCGCCACAGTTGGCTCATGTCTTCGAGCGTCCTGCCCTTGGTCTCAGGCACCAAGCGGGCCACGAATATGGCAGCTATAACGCAGATTACACCGTATAATCCATATGTGAACCAGTGACCGAAATCATCGCCTTTGGTGAGGTGCATGTTGAACATGGGCACAAACGACGAACTGACTATGAAATTGAATATCCACTGGAAGGCAACTGCAATGGCCGTTGCTTTGCCACGGATGGTGTTTGGGAATAGCTCTGCCATGTAAACCCAGCAGATTGGCCCCCAAGAGAACATGAAGCTGGCCGAATAGACCATGAGTGAGACCATAGTAACGAGGTTGAGCGACTCGTTGCCGAAGGTTAATGCCACGCCAAAGGCGCCGATAGCCATGCCGACGGAGCCCCAAATGAGCAGCGGCTTGCGACCTATCTTCTCTACGGTGAATACGGCTATGAGCGTGAAAGAAATGTTTATAACGCCCATAATTACTGTTTGCATCATCGGATTGCCCATACCCATATCCTGGAAGATGCGTGGTGCGTAGTAGAGAACAGCATTAATGCCCACTGCTTGCTGGAATACGCTGAGCATAATACCAACAAAAACGCACATGAAACCATAGCTGAAAAGCTTCTCAGTCTTCTCTGTCACGGTATTCTTTATATCGTGTAGAATCTGCTCGGCTTTGCTTCGTCCGTTTATTTTGGTCAGAATGCTGAGTGCTTTCTGGTCTTGTCCTATCATTGCCAGATAGCGTGGAGTCTCGGGAACGAAGCAGATGAGGATGGCAAAGAGCCCTGCTGGCACCATCTCACTTCCGAACATGTAGCGCCAACCCGTTGTAATGGTCCATGGATCACTGCCCGGCATCACCTCTGACATGCCACGACCAACTTGCTCTATTATAGGATTAGTGTGGTCGCCAAGTATCATGAAGTTGACGAAGTAAACCACCAGCTGACCGAAGATTATGGCAAACTGATTGAAACTCACCAGCATGCCACGGATGTTTGTTGGGGCTACCTCTCCGATATACATTGGGCAGATGGCTGAAGCCATACCTACGCCTATGCCGCCAAGTACCCTGTAGAGATTGAACACCACCAAAAGTTCAAACGAAGCCTTGCCACGGGGCAGCAATCCGAATGTTTCGGGATACATACTTCCCCAAGCTGAGATGAAGAAGCATATGCCGGCGAAGATTAAAGACTTCTTGCGGCCAAATCGAGTTGCAAATACTCCCGACAGAGAGGAACCGATAATGCAGCCTATCAGGGCCGAAGACGATGTGAATCCATGCATAAAGTCGGTGTAATGGAAGTCGGGCGCGCCGAGGAAGAAGGCTTGCAAACCCTTCTCGGCACCTGAAATAACGGCTGTGTCGTAGCCGAAGAGCAGTCCGCCGAGTACTGCCACCATGACAATACTGGCCAAGTAGCCGCGGCTACCCTTGTCTTGCAGATTTTGTTGTGTCATTTTTTTAATTTATTATTGTTCTGTTTTTAGTCCTATATTATTGATTACGTTTTCCATTCAGCTTTCCCTAAAATTAGGAAGCGAAAAATACAGCAATTCCGGATATGTGTTTCATGCATTGTAAAGTTGCGGTTTATTGGTCGTAAACCATAGGTTCTCATGCGCTAAAGCATAGGTTTATGCAGAGTCTTTGAACGCTTTGGCCATTTAGAAGAAGGCAAAGCCAACAGTTGTGGCCTGCCAATGGCCATGCTGAAGCTTCTTTTTCGCCTTTTGGTAAAATGGTGAATGCCAATCCGACTGAATATGAAAAAAAAATATTAACTTTGCAACAAGTTATGTCTTGGAGCAAAGTAATTGGTCAAGAGCAGGCCATTGCCAGGTTGCAGCAGCTCGAACAGGAAGCCAGAGTGCCTCATGCGCTGTTGTTTACCGGTCCTGAAGGGGCTGGTAAGATGGCTTTGGCCATCGATTTCGCCTCCAATCTGATATTGAACAGCATGACAGATGACGGCATGAAGGCCAATGCCAAGGCCATGCTTGCTGATATGAGTCATCCGGATTTGCGGTTTGTCTACCCAACCATAAAGGCTCCGTCGATGAGTGGCGACTATCAGCCGGTCAGCAACGACTATTCCCGCCAGTGGCATTCTATGCTTAAGGCTGGTGTATACTTTACTTTACAAGGGTGGATCAAGGCCATTGGTGGCACTAACCAGCAGGCCGTGATTACTGCGGCTGAGGCTTCGGCCACTGCTCACTGGGCTTCAATGAAGCCAAGTCAGGGCGGATTGAAAGTCTGCATAGTGTGGTTGCCTGAACGAATGAACCTTACCAGTGCCAACAAGATGCTGAAACTGCTCGAGGAACCACCTCTCGACACCGTTTTCCTCATGGTAAGTGAGAGGCCGGAGCGGTTGCTCTCCACCATAATAAGCCGCACTCAGCGGTTTGACGTGCGTAAGATAAACTCGCAAAGTATTGAGAAAGCATTGCTTGAGCAGCGTGGAGTTGATGCGCAAACAGCACGAAGTGTGGCCAGAGTGGCCAATGGAAGCTGGACGGCGGCCCTTGAAGAGCTCGATGCAGATAACGAAAACCGAGCCTTCTTCGACATGTTTGTTATGCTGATGCGGTTATGCTACATGCGTAATGTCGCAGGTTTGAAGCGATGGACCGAGGCTGTAAGCGACTTTGGGCGCGAGAAGGAGCGCCGCATGCTTACCTATTTCCTGCGCATGGTAAGGGAGAACTTCATCAATAATTTCCACAATCCCGACCTTGTATATATGACAGACGAGGAGCAAAGGTTCTCTAAGAACTTCTCCCGCTTCATAAATGAGAATAACGTTATAGAAATCTATGAACTCATGAGCCGTGCTTTTCGAGACATAGGGCAGAATGCCAATGCCAAGATAGTGTTCTTCGACATGGCCATGAACATGATTATTTTAATACTAAGAAAGTAGATGGATTACGATAAATTGAACTTTCAGATGTGGAATGGGTGCGATAGAGGACTCTGTCCACGTGCCGTTGGCCGGCAAGACCGCCAACTCAACACCTACGACTATCTGGCTGATGTACCCGGAAATGCTGAAAGCACCGACTTGGTGGAGGTGCAATTCAAGCATACACGTAAGGGATACTACCATAATGTGAATGGGCTGGAGCTGAAAAAAGGCGATATTGTGGCTGTAGAGGCTAATCCTGGGCACGACATTGGTGTGGTTACGCTGACCGGACAACTCGTGAAGCTGCAAATAAAAAAGGCTAATTTGCGATCGGCCGACGATATTAAACGCATCTATCGCATAGCCAAACCGGCTGATATGGAGAAGTTTCATGAGGCGAAGAGCCGTGAGCACGACACAATGATACAGAGTCGGCAGATTGCAAAAGGACTGGGGCTGAAAATGAAGATTGGCGATGTGGAGTATCAAGGTGACTGTAATAAGGCCATCTTCTATTATATTGCCGACGAAAGGGTGGACTTTCGTCAACTCATAAAAGATCTTGCGGCCACTTTCCGTGTAAAGATTGAGATGCGTCAGATAGGTGCCCGTCAGGAGGCAGGACGCATTGGAGGTACCGGACCGTGTGGACGTGAACTCTGTTGCGCCACTTGGATGAAAAATTTTGTAAGCGTCAGCACCAATGCTGCACGCATACAGGACATCTCTCTCAATCCTACAAAGCTCGCGGGTATGTGTGCTAAGCTGAAGTGCTGTCTCAATTATGAAGCTGATCAGTATGTGGAAGCACTGCGAAAGATACCTGCCCGCGACGTGATTCTGCAGACTTTGGATGCCGATTACTATCTTTTCAAGAAGGATATACTCAGCGGTCAGCTAACGTATTCAACAGATAAGAACATGGCTTCCAATCTGGAAGTAATATCGACTGACCGCGCCCGTGAGGTGATAGATATGAACCGCAATGGCGAAAAACCGCTATCACTGCAGCCAGACGGCGTGGTGAAAGTGGAGAAAAAGCCCATGGACTTGCTCGAAGGTGCCGATTTGAGTCGTTTTGATAAGGTGAAAAAGGGCAGAAAAAGTCGTAAAGGTGGAAAGCAACAGCCCAAGCCGAAGACGGCCAAGGCCAATCGTGGACCGAAAAATCATAATAGCAACCAGTCGCAAAAAGCGGTAGAGCAGGGCAAAACTAATGCTCCGGCGGCCAACAAGACTGCTAAACAGCCTCAAGGAGGCAAATCGGTGGGCCATGATGAGGCTTAAGCTCAAGCAAGTTGTACTCTCTTTGACTGTTATAGCTTTGGTGGTGACGCTCTACTCGTGCTTCAACAGCAGAATATTCTATCGGTTTACTTCAGTAGATGTGGCGGGATGGGAGCGTAATGACACTCTCCGATTCATGGCTCCTAAGTATAATGGCAGCTGCGTCCTTACGGTTTATGTGCGCACCACTAGTCTCTATCCGTATAGAAACCTAAGCCTTAAGGTGATAGATAATGGCAGAGAGAGAGTTGCAAACTTTACTTTGTTAGACAAAGAAAATGAACAGAGGGGGCAAAAGGGAATTGCTGCCACAGAATTGAGTTGCTTTGTGGGTAGGGTATGGCTCAATCAAAAGCATAATAGCAGTATTTTGGTGGTCCACAATATGCAACGCGAAATCTTGCCGGGTATTTCTGATGTAGGTATATCGCTCGACCAGCGGAGCAGGTAAAAAGCTTTAACAGCTTATATTTTAGCACTCCTCTTATAGCAGAAAGGTCTTAACTTGTGATAATGGAGAATAATCTTGATGTAAAGACAGTCTTTTCCGCCTCAAAAACAAAAAATTTGAATAGTTTTTCTTGCTGTAGAAATATTTTCGTATATTTGCAATTACAACATAAAAAACACCTACAACGATGAGCACTACAAGTCAAGATAACATAAAACTGTATCTTTCCGAGATAGGAAAGATGCGTATTCTGACCGATGAAGAAGAGCGTCAACTGTCTGAACGTGCCCTCCGTGGCGACACTAGAGCCCAGAACGAGCTTGTGCAGGCTAACCTTCGCTATGCTATTACTGTGGCTAAAGACTATCAGAATCGTGGCTTGGCCATGGAAGATTTGATAAGTGAGGCTCAGATAGGAATGATTCGGGCTGCCGAAAAGTTTGATGCAAGCCGTGGAATAAGGTTTGTTAAGTTTGCTGCTCCTTATATGCGACGCGCCATAAACAAAGCTATTGACGAGCAATCATCACTTTATCAAGCTCCGAAGATTAATTCTGATGGCAGTGAGGCAAAGAGAAAGACTGCAGTCTCCGTGGATGCACCTATCAGTCCTGGTGCCAACGTGAGTTTACTCCATGTTGTTGAAGATAAGGAAGCCCCACATGCCGACGTTGAAACCGAGCGCAAGTCGATGGACCAAGAGTTGGATAAGGCTGTAATGTTTCTGCCAGAGAGAGAACAAAAAGTTGTAAGGCTGTTCTATGGCATAGGTTGCGACAAGCTCACTTATGTGGAAATAGGAATGCTTATGGGCATAAAGCGGGAGCGAGTGCGCCAGATTCTGAAATCGGCCTTGCGTAAAGTTAATCGTCGTATGGGCAATTCAACTCTTAAGAGTTTCCTCCTGCGTTAATTCTCTTGGCTTATAATATAATAATAATGTATAGCGCATTTATGAGCTTTGGGGACAGTTTCATTGGTGGCATATTTTAGTGAACTTATGTAAATGTTGCCATTTTGCTACTGTAAAAATGGTTGCATGTTAATCCTTATTTTAGAAATGTAAGTTTAAACCACTATACCAATTCCATATGTGTTAAAAAATCCATGTGGAGTTGGCTTTCTTATTATCTTGATTACAATGTCCAAGGCTAATAGTCATATTGTAATATTGTGCAAAGCTTACTTCTTTTTCATCTAAAAATATTCTCGAAGACCACTAATGCTAAATTATTGCTAAAATATACATGCAAAATATAAAAGAAAAATAAATTATATGCAATTATTATGGATAACACTTTGATATTTGAAATATTAGCTATAATTTTGTTACAAATTCGAATTTTATGACGCCTATTATTAATAAAATTTATAGTCTTAGCAGTAATGTGTTCAATCTTGACGGCATATCTAAGAACAGTCGCATTCTGTTGCTTCCTGATGGAGTCAATTTTATGCTCATGAGTGGCAAGATTCAGGCCATGATAGAGAACAACAAGACTTATGAAGGCAAGGGACGTGTGATTACTAAGACCGAAGCCAAACAAGAATTTCCCGATAGCTTTGAGATTACAAACGACAAGTTAACCGACGAAAATGTAGTTTCTGTGCTGATGCCAAGTAAGATGTTTGACTTCTGCAAGAAGCATGATCAAAGTCCAGCCAACTATATTCGTGGCCTTATTAGCAAGGAAATGAAGAAGGAATAAGCCTCTTTAATGGTCGGTTAATATCTATTTCCTAGTCAAGCCTACTTCTATTTTGCCCACAAATATGGCATGTTTGCCATTCTGATCTACAGGGATTGGCTTGCCATCAAGGTTGTTAACGTAACGTAGAGTAGTGAAATATGTGTGGCTGTGGCCTCCCAATACTAGGTCGATACCGCGAGTATGACTTATAACTTCTTGATCTCCCATGCCCTTTTCTTCCCATCCTAGATGCGAAATGCATATTATTAGGTCACATTTTTTCTTTTTCAATACGTCGGCCATTTCCTGTGCCTTGCTAACGGGGTCAAGATATTTTATTGATCCGTAGTTTTTCTTGTCCACAAGTCCGTCAAGTTGAGGGCTCAATCCAAACACTCCTATTTTCACTCCTTTGCGTTTGATTATTACGTATGGCTTTACTATGCCCTGAAGTGGCGTGCCCGTGAAATCATAGTTGGCACATACAATCGGAAAGTTGAGACTTTTAAATACCCGTGCCATATTATTGAGGCCGAAATCGAATTCATGATTGCCTATCGTTCCTGCATCATAGTGCATCTTGTTCATAAGTCCGGCCTCCACATCGCCGCGGAACATGGTATAGTAGGGCGACCCCTGCGAGAAGTCTCCACTGTCGAAGAGTAGTAATTCAGGATCTTTTTTGCGCTCATCCTGTATCATTGCTATACGGCGAATGAAGCCGGCACGTCCTGCTTTCATTGTGTCTGCAAGGTTGACAGATAGAGGCTTTATTTGACTGTGAGTATCATTGGTATGTAGTATTGTGAGCCGCTTCTGTGCAAATGCTGTGGCAGTTATTAGGCAGAGAAGCAATGTCAGTGTATTTTTCATGCTTTCAGATTTCTTTAATCAGTTAAAACAATTCTTCCTTCCACTTTACAGTCTACGGCTTTGCCTTTGGCTGCGTTCTCTTCAAAGTACTTACAGATAATGAACCGTGAATTGCTATTATCGTCGGTTGGTGATTTCACGTCAGTTTTCTGTTTCAATGCACCCAATTTGTCGTTGCCTTGAGCTAGGTAATCGAGTGTAGCCACTCGGTATTCTTTATTCGGGTCTACTTGCTTACCATTGATAGTGGCCGAAATGAGTTTCCCATTGCGTGTTATTTTTAGTCGCAAACTATGGCTCACGCCTTCGCCCCCAACAGCAGCTATCTGCCTGAATAGGTCAAGAACCTTATCACCTTTCAAGTTGAAGAAGCATATTTTGTTTTCGAAAGGGGCCACATCGAGCACATCACCATATGTTATAACGCCACGGGAAAATGAAGCTCTTATACCCCCCATGTTGTAAAGACCGAAGTCTGGTTTTTCGTCGTAGAACTTGCCACCCCATACCATGATGTCAGCAAGCAAGTTAGACAGATCGCTTTCAGGTCTGTTGGCTACCATATCGTGGGCTATGCTGCCTACAATTGGACTCATAACTGAATCTACTTTCTGCGAATAAGGTCGCAGAAATGCCTCAGCCTCAGGCTCTGGTCGGTCATAGCGGCTGTCAATTAGTATTCTTGTACGGCTAATCCCAGCCACATTGTATTCTGTATGGCAAGAAGTGGCAACTAGAAGTGTAAAGGCGCAAGCCAACACGATGTGTAGTTTTCTCATAATATTAATAATGTATGAGTGAATTGGTTGTGCAAAGATACTTGTTTTTTGTGATAAAAAGGTGTCATCTGAGTTAAAAACCGAAAAAACAGTACCTTTAGTTTTTGCCGTTCGATAAAAAATCGTAACTTTGCACCGCTTTTCGGCGTAACCGCTGGCAATGGAAGTGTCGTTGCGAATGTTGCGTTGGAACGACAAACAATTTAATTTTAATAACCGAAATGGATTTAATTAAAGTTGCAGAGGAAGCATTTGCAAACGGCAAAAAGTTCCCAGAGTTCAAGTCTGGCGATACTGTTACAGTCGCTTACAAAATCGTCGAGGGTACTAAAGAGCGTATCCAGCTTTATCGTGGTGTAGTTATCAAGATTGCAGGCCACGGAGACAAGAAGCGTTTTACTGTACGCAAAATGTCAGGAACAGTGGGTGTAGAGAGAATATTCCCTTTGAACTCACCTCACATCGATTCTATCGAGGTCAATAAGAGGGGTAAAGTGCGTCGCGCTAAACTCTACTATTTGCGCAAACTTACTGGTAAGGCAGCCCGAATCAAGGAAAAGAGGACTGTTGTTGTAAAGTAAAAGACCTACGAAGAAAAACAGAGCAAAAGATGAGCCTGGGGACATTTTTCTCAGGCTTTTCTTTTGCCCTGTTTGGGTACCTTTCTTGTCAATTGCTACCTAAATATTATTAAGACAGCGTTCAAATTAATTAAAAATAATACCTAGATTTAGGTATGTCAGAAAATTTTTGTACCTTTGCATTATCCGAATGTCCCAATTGGGTCATTGAGATGCAAAAACATTAATAACAATAAAAACAAGATTATTATGGCTTACGTAATTGGTGACGACTGCATTGCATGCGGTACATGTATTGACGAGTGCCCATCAGGCGCAATTTCTGAGGGTGAGAAGTATAGCATTAATCCTGATGTTTGCACAGAGTGTGGCACTTGCGCTGATGTTTGCCCTAATGAGGCAATCAGCTTGCCAGAGTAAAACAACTTATCGAGTGCTTTAGATTTATTGGGCGGACCCTGTATTGGGCTCGCCTTTTTTGCTTTATATCTAATTTTTCCTCCCTTTTAGTGAATTATATGAGCTAAAGTTCGGTAAAAGTGAATACCTATTAATGTTCAACCTGCCTTCGTACAAATGGGGTGTCTCTGCATACGTCAGGTGACTTCAGTGAATCTAGAATCAAGTTCTCTAGTATTGGTGATAAATGAAAATTAGAGTTTAGGGCAGTTATTTTAAAATGTTAATCTTTAATTTAGATAAAAACAGAGTATATTTCTATAATATAAAAATGTCAGACTGATAGGGGTGTAACCAGTGTCAGACTGACAATATAGCTTAAGTCGTATTGACTATTATTAAGGCAGTATAGAGTTATTGCCTGTATGTTTGCATAACAATGGCGGCTCGCCTCATACCTTCCATAAGAGTGGCGCGCTGAGTGGCCATGTTCACCCGCATATAACCTTCACCTGCAGTGCGTCCATACATGGTTCCGCTGTTCAGCATAACCTTTCCGTTGCGCTCAAGGTCCTTCTCGAGTGCGTCGCTTTTGGTGTTTAGGGCCTTAATATCGAGCCATGCAAGATAAGTTCCTTCCAGCTTCAGTACCTCTACTTCAGGCACTTCGCGACTCAAATACTCCTTAAGAGCCTTGTAGTTGCCGTAAATGTATTCATTAAGTTCGTCTATCCACTCAGCTCCATGATTGTAAGCTTCCTGTAAAGCTATTACTCCAAAGGGATTGACGTCGCATACTTCGTTTATGTTTATTGCGCGATCAATGCGTCGACGCAATACCACGTCATTACAGAAAATGTTTGCTATTTGTAGGCCTGCAACGTTGAATGACTTCGAAGACGATGTCATCGTAACGCTATTGCTGAGGCATGCGTCGCTAACTGAGGCAAAAGGCGTGTAGTGATATCCTGGCATCACGATTTCATTGTGTATCTCGTCGCTTATCACCATTACGTGATGCTTAAGGCAAATGGCGTTCATGTGTTCCAGTTCGTCTGGAGTCCACACTCTGCCACCTGGGTTGTGAGGATTGCAAAGCAGGAATACAGTTGTCTTTGGGTCGGCACATTTGCGCTCAAAATCATCGAAATCAATTTCGTAACTGTCATCTTTACGCTTCAATGGGCTTTCTTCTATGAGGCAACCATTATTGGTTATGCTGCTGAAGAATACGTTGTAGACAGGCGTTTGTACCAGAACTTTCTCTCCTGGTAGTGTCATTGCCTTTATTGCGCAGCTCACTGCCGGCACCACACCTATGGTATATAGAATCCATTCCGGTTCTAGCATTAGTCCGTGACGGTCACTGAACCAGCGGATTATAGCGTCATAGTAAGACTTTGGCACCTTGGTGTAACCGAAAATGCCTTCTGACACCCGCTTCTGCAATGCGGAAGTAATTTCAGGAAGTACCTGAAAGTCCATGTCGGCCACCCATAGTGGCAACATTTCCGAGTCAGTACAGATGTCCCATTTCAGCGAATTGGTGTCTCGACGGTGTGTAGGCAAGTCGAAATTGTATTTTCCCATGGTAGTTATTTTGATTTGTTTTTATCTGTGATTACACAGTTGTTAGGTTGCTTTACGTATTTGTCTATCGTTACACTGCCTATAGAGTCGGCTGTGATGTGACCGCTTATAGGGTTCTTTATGTTGGTAATAGAGCCAACTATTGTCGCTTCAATATTGCTCGAGTCTTCGAAGGCCCTGTCAGATGCGGCATCAAATGTGCAATCTTCAAGCGTTATACCATCCATGTAGCAAAGAGGTTGTTCGCCGCTTATGTGGCAACGCACCAGTTTCATGTTCTTGCTGTGCCATGCAAGATACTCTCCGTCAAGCTCAGAATCATATACAGAAACTCCGTCGCATTCCCAAAAGCTGTCTTTTGTGGTTATCTTTGCATTGTGTACCTCCACGTTTTTGCAGTACTGAAATACGTATTTGGCATCAGAAACAAGTCCGTCAACGTAGATGTTCTTCGAAAACATGAATGGATAAGTGCCTCCATGAAGCTCCACATTCTTAAGCTTAAGGCCATCAACGCGCCAGAAAGTTTCGTCGGCATCGTTTATTTTCACGTTTTCAAGTTCTAGGTTTTTCATTTCGCGAAAAAACTTTGGACCGTCTATTACGGAGTCCTTCATCACCATATCATTGCTATACCAAATGGCAGAGCGACTTTCTGGCGCGAAATAGCAGTTGGTTATGAGGCTACGGTCAACGTGCCACCATGGATATTTGCCGTAAAAGTGAGAGCCGTCACACTCCAAGTCGTGGCAACACTTAATGCCCGATTCGCCGTCAGTAATAGTAATATTCTCCAATCTTGTGTTATGGCAACCAAATAGAGGTCGTTCACCTCCGTAAGTCTTGTCTTTTATAATGTTGTCCATTGTTTTTTCTCGTATTTTTTATAATGATAATTTGCTGCTTTAAGCCCTATTTTGAAAAGCAAGGCATATTTACGACAACAAAATCTATGCCCCAAAAAACAACCTTTCTGTTTGGTTGGGCCTGTCGTAATGTTAATGGAGCAATTTCATTTTAGTTCACCTTTGCTTAGAAGGTATTCTGCTATCTGCACCGCATTGAGGGCAGCGCCCTTGCGTATTTGGTCTCCTGTGAGCCATAGAGTCATGCTGTTGTCGTCGGCAAGGTCTTTCCTTATTCTTCCAACGAATACGTCGTCCTTTCCTGCACTTTCAAGCGGCATTGGATAAACATAGTTTTGTGGATCGTCTTCGAGGGTTACGCCCGGAGCTGCGGCAAGAGCTTTACGCACTTCATCTACACTCAGAGGTTGTTCGGTTTCGAACCACACGCTTTCAGAGTGGCTTCGGAGTGATGAAACCCTAACACAGGTAGCGCTTGTGCGTACATCGGAGTGCATTATCTTGCGCGTTTCATTAAACATTTTCATCTCCTCTTTGGTGTAATCATTGGGAGTCATCTTGTCTATCTGTGGTATAACGTTGTAAGCAAGTTGGTGTGGAAACTTGCTTATGTGGTCGGTATGGCCTGTGTCCACTATGTCTTTGTACTGCTGTTGCAGTTCTGCCATGGCTGCTGCGCCTGCTCCCGACGCACTCTGATAGCTCGAAACGTGTATTTTCTTAATGTGAGAGAGCTGGTCTATTGGGTTAAGCACCACCACCATCATTATAGTGGTACAGTTTGGATTGGCTATTATGCCGCGCGGACGGTTGAGTGCATCGTCCGGATTAATCTCAGGTACTACCAGTGGCACATCTTTGTCCATGCGGAACTGACTAGAATTGTCTATCATCACGCAGCCATACTTCGTGATGGTATCGGCAAATTCTGCCGAAGTTCCACCTCCGGCACTGGTGAAAGCCACGTCTATGTCGCGGAAATCATCGTTGTGCTGTAGCAATTTCACCTCATAGTCCTTGTCGTGGAAACGGTATTTGTGTCCTGCTGACCTTGTAGAACCAAACAAAACCAAATCATCAAGTGGAAAATTCCTTTGGTCCAGAATGCGCAGGAGTTCCTGTCCGACGGCGCCGCTCGCACCAACAATAGCTACTCTCATCTTTGTTGTCCTTTCTTTTTGATTTTACCTTTAGATTGCAAAATTACAAAAATATATCCGCCCCACGTATTTTAATGGTTGTTTTTTGTTATCTTTGCACATTAAATAATTTAGACGGCCAACCCGAATGCTCTATTTGTCAGCTTGGTTTCCCATTACCGACCCCACGTTGATATTCCTCGTGGTGTTGCTCATAATACTCTTCGCTCCTATAGTGATGGGTAGGCTGCGTATACCCCATATTGTTGGCATGGTGTTGGCAGGTATGCTGATAGGCAAATATGGCTTCAACATACTTGAGCGTGATGCATCTTTCGAGCTGTTTGGACGTGTAGGACTCTACTATATCATGTTCCTCGCCGGATTGGAGATGGACATGGAAGGACTGAAGAAAAACCGGTTGCAGGTGGCAATGTTTGGTATAGCCACGTTCATCATACCATTTAGCCTTATGTATTTTGCTGGAGTAGGCTTCATGCATTTGGCTCCTGTGGCCGCAATGTTGCTTGGATGCATAATGGCGAGCAACACTTTGGTCGCTTATCCAATAGTGGGACGTTACGGATTGCAACGCCATAAGAGCGTGACGCTTAGTGTTGGCGGCACCATGATGTCGCTTACGCTGGCACTTACTTTGTTAGCGGCAGTAGTAGGAGCCATGGGGCGCAGTGCAGGGCTATGGTTTTGGCTGCTGTTTCTGCTCAAGTTTGTGGCTTATTGTGCTGCGGTGGTGTTCTTCGTGCCCCGACTTGTGCGCTGGTTCTTGCGCCGATACAGCGATGCTGTTATGCAGTTCACATTTATTTTGACCATTCTCTTCCTCTGTGCAGCACTCTCAAATGCCGTTGGACTTGAGGGAATATTCGGTGCTTTCTTTGCTGGTTTGGTAATGAATCGCTTTATTCCTCATGTCTCACCACTTATGAACCGAATAGAGTTCTTTGGTAATGCACTTTTTATACCTTACTTCTTGATAGGTGTAGGAATGCTTATCAATATTAGAGTGCTCTTTTCTGGAGTCCACATTATAGAGCTTGTCACTATAGTTGTGGTTCTTGGTACCCTTGGTAAGGCTTTGGCAGCTTATGGTACGGCTTGGTTCTTCCGTTTAGGGTGGGATTCTGCTCATATGGTATTTGGCCTTACGAGTGCACATGCTGCTGGAGCAATAGCTATGGCATTGGTAGGAATGGAGGTGGAAGTGGCTCCTGGACGCACACTTCTTACGCCAGACATGCTTAATGCCATTGTGATTATGATCTTGTTTACGTGCATAATTTCGAGCTTTGTAACCGAGAATGCCGCAAAACAATTGAGACTGAAGGAAAAAAGCGCCAAAGAGCCGATAATAAGGGCCGATGATGAGAAAATATTGATACCGGTAAAATATCCGGAATATGCTGACAGCCTGCTCAATTTGGCAGTGATGATGCGTAATCCAAAGCTTAATCGTGGGCTGATAGCTCTCAATGTGGTTTATGATGATGTGAATGCTTCCCATAATCAGGTTGAGGGCAGTCGGCTGTTGGATCATTTAGCGCAGCTGGCAAGTGCCGCTGATGTTCCTATTCAGACCCATGTGCGCTTGGCAACCAATATAGCCAACGGTATAAAGCATACATTCCTTGAGGCTAGAGCTTCAGAAATAATAATGGGATTACACTTCCACACCGACGTTTCGAAGCGTTTTTGGGGGCAGTTTACTCAGAGTTTGTACAATGGCGTGCGTCAGCAGATAGTGATAGCAAAAATAGGTCAGCCACTCAGTACGCTGCGAAGGATAGTCGTAGCCGTACCTTCGAGGGCCGAGTTTGAGCCTGGCTTCTATCGATGGGTGGAGCGTTTGGCCCGTTTGGCTGTAAACCTGGAGTGCCGAATACAGTTTTATGGGCGTGAGGGTTCGCTGTCGCTGATATCTGAATACATACAAAACATGCACCCCACTACTCGTGCAGAGTATATGGAGATGGAACATTGGAATGAGTTCCCGCATCTTGCGTCGACCATAGCTGATGCTCAGATGCTTGTTGTGGTTACCGCCCGTAAGGGAACCATAAGCTACAAGAATGCGCTGGAGCATCTGCCGGAGGAAATAAACGCAAGTTTCCACGGGCAGAATCTCATGATTATATTCCCCGACCAATATGGCGAGCAGACCGACACTATGACATTTGCCGAGCCACAGCATACAGAGGAGCGCAGTGCCTATGAGATGTTGGCCGCATGGATAAGGAAACACGGACCGAAACTATTAAAATCAAAACGACTATGATGGTAGAAATTACAGATATACACAAGAGCTTTGGCAAGCTTGAAGTTCTAAAAGGCATCAGTCTCACCATAGATAAAGGTGAGGTGGTGAGCATTGTGGGACCTTCGGGCGCAGGAAAGACAACCCTGTTGCAGATAATGGGCACACTGGATAAGCCGGACAGTGGCTCAGTAGTGATAGATGGGGTGGATACAAGTACGCTTCGTGCCTCAAAACTCAGTAAGTTTCGCAACCAAAACATCGGGTTTGTGTTTCAGTTTCATCAGCTTTTACCGGAGTTTACGGCCATAGAGAATGTTATGATGCCTGCATTCATTGCCGGAACCAAACTTTCTGAGGCTACAAAACGGGCACAGGATTTGCTAGAATTCATGGGGTTGGCCGGTCGTGCTGACCATAAACCAAACGAGTTGTCGGGTGGAGAAAAGCAGAGAGTGGCCGTGGCAAGAGCCTTGATAAACAATCCTAAGGTGGTGTTTGCCGACGAACCTAGTGGCAGTCTTGACAGTAAGAATAAGCAAGAACTTCATCAACTCTTCTTCGACCTGCGTGACAAACTGGGCCAAACCTTTGTAATAGTAACCCACGATGAGCAGTTGGCTTCGATAACCGACCGCACAATACATCTTAAAGACGGAATGGTAGTAGATAGCGAATTATGATAAAACTTGGCGATTACAATACTTTGAAGGTGGTGGAGGAAGCCCGTCGCCGCGACGATCACTCTTTTACTGCGGGCGAACTGTTTGGAATCTACCTTGACGGAGGCGAAGAGGGTGAGATACTTATGCCAAAGAAGTACGTGCCTCGGGGCACAAAGGTTGGCGACGAGATAGAATGCTTTGTTTACCTCGACCAGGATGAGCGCCTCATAGCTACAACAGAGAAGCCCCTGGCCCGTGTGGGCGACTTTGCTTATCTGCGCTGTTCTTGGGTGAATGAGTATGGTGCGTTCCTCGATTGGGGACTTATGAAGGATCTCTTTTGTCCCTTCCGCGAGCAGAAGAAAAAGATGGAAATAGGTGATAGCTACATAGTGCATATACATTTGGACCCTGAGAGTTATCGTATAGTGGCCAGTGCTAAGGTGGAACACTACCTGAGTGAAGACGTGCCACAGTACCGCCACAATGAGAAAGTAAACCTGCTGGTGTGGCAAAAGACCGATTTAGGATTCAAGGTGATAGTTGACAACGCCTATCAGGGCCTTATTTACAAGGACCAGATATTCCGTTATGTTCATACTGGTGACCGTTTGGATGGCTATATTGATTTGTTGAGAGCTGATGGAAAACTGGATGTAATGCTGCAACCATCAGGTAAACAGCAGAGATTGGGCTTTGCTCAGACCCTGTTGGCCTACATTGAGGAACATGGTGGGATATGTAACTATGGTGACAAGAGTGAGGCTGATGAAATAAAGCGTGAATTTCAAGTAAGCAAAAAGGTGTTCAAGAAGGCTATTGGCGATCTGTACAAGCAGCGGTTGATTACCGTTGAGCCTCTAAAGTTGACTCTTGTAAACAAGCAGGACGCAGAAAGGAAGTAGGGCAAACGGCTTATACTTCAATAAGAAAGGACGAAAGAAAAAATGCAAAACCAATTTTCAAGAACCCAACTGTTGTTGGGACGCCCCGCTATAGATACGCTTGCGGGCAGCCGTGTGGCTGTATTTGGCGTAGGAGGTGTGGGCGGATATGTTGTCGAAGTGCTGGCACGCAGTGGCGTTGGGGCAATAGACATCATAGATGACGATAGAGTCTGCCTGACAAATGTTAACCGCCAGATTCTGGCTACGGTGAAAACCGTGGGCAAACACAAGGTAGACGTTGCTGAAGAGCGCATTCACGACATTAATCCGCGGTGCATAGTGCGCAAGTACAAGACTTTTTATCTGCCTGATGAGGCTGATAAATTTGACTTTGAAAACTACGATTACGTGGTGGACTGTATAGATACTGTTACCGCAAAGCTCGACCTGATACAGCGTTGCCAGCGTTTGCGACTGCCGTTGCTGGTGTGTTTGGGAGCTGCTTATAAGCTTGACGCTACCCGTTTTGAAGTTACTGACCTCTTCAAAACCATTAACGACCCATTAGCCAAGGTGCTTAGAAAGAAACTTCGCAAAGCTGGAATCAAACACCAGAAGGTGGTTTATAGTCCGGAATTGCCCCTTGAGAGCATTGATCAGCCCGATATAAGTTGCCGGTTCCATTGCATTTGCCCCAATAAAGATATGCGCAAGTGCACCGACCGCCATACAATTCCGAGCAGTAACGCTTGGGTGCCCGCTACAGAAGGGCTGATTGCCGGTGGCGAAGTGGTGAAAGACCTTATCAATGCCGCAGGAACCATGCGCATAACTCCGGAAAAAGAAGCTGAGAGTATCCCGGCTCAGAAGGCTAAAGCTGCTGCTCTGAAAATGCGGGAAGAGTCAAGGCGGTTGAAGTTAGCTGCTATGTCGCAAACAAAATGACATTGACAGATATCAGACTTATAGCTTCAACAAGAAAGAAGTAAGCTATGATAAAAATATATTTGTTACTAACATGACAAGTTAGGCTATCATAAGTGACTGCAAACGCTACATCACCTTATGGTGGAAGACAAACTGTATACACTCCTTCATGATTTGAGCACCAAACAATTGCATGATGCCAACGTATATTATTACAGCTACAACCACCTTAACAACAAGCCTCAACAGCAGTCCATCAACGAAATAAGCCATCAAATAGCCAGCTCCCACTGCTACTATAGCAGCCAAAAGAAATGGCATTGTGTCCTTAAACATCGACACTAAACTATAAGGGCCTAGCCTGTTGGAGGCCATTTGCCACACTACAGTCCATAAAACTATCAATGCCGAATAAACGCCCACCATAGTAAGTATGCCAAAACTGGCAAAAGCAAGAACTATACCCACCTGCAGTACAAGCTGGGTTACATTAACCCACATAAATATATCGCTGCGTCCACGGCTCATTACGAAATATTGCATGGGCTGACATACTGGTGTGAAGGCCCCACCTATACACAGCAACATCAAAATTGGAACGCTATCGGCCCACCTGTCGGGCAAAAGCAGAGTGATAAACTCATAGGCTATGGAAGCCAAACCGAACATAAGAGGAAACGAAAGAAATGCAGTCAATCGTGTAAGCTTTCGCAAGACACTCATCTGGCGGTCAGGTTCGCCATTGAGTCGAGCTAAAACAGGCTGCGAAACCTGCGCTATCATGCCAGAAATCATTGACGAAGCCATATTGTTCCACTTCCATCCTTGAGTGAAGTTGCCCACAGTACTCACAGGAAACAGTCTTCCAAATATAGCGGTAAGTATGTTTTGACTTAACTGAAAGATGATATTAGTGAACAATATCTTGCTACTGAAACCGAACATTGAATGTATGGGTTCCCAAGTAAAAGAAAACGTGGGCCGCCAACTTACAAGTCTAAATTTTAAAATACTCTGCAAGCCCACATAAATAAGCTGTTGCGCCACCAAGCTCCAATATGACATACCACTAAAAGCCATAGCTATGCCCACCATTCCTGACAGAATGAGCACCACAAGGCGCTGCTCTGTTACAGGTTTTATGATAAGTTGCTTATAAAGTATGGCCGAAGGTATTATGCCAATTGCAGAAAATGGAATACATAAAAAACATACCCGACACACCGATACAAGCCTTGGCTGATTGTAGAAGAAGGCTATAAGAGGAGCCGAAGCAAAGAGTACGACATATAAAGCCAAGCCGAGCACTATGGAAAACCAAAAAACAGAGTTGTAGTCATCGTGGGTAGCATGCTCTTTATTAGTTAAAGCCGAAGTGAAACCGCTCTCCTGCAATGCCGTGGCTATAGCGGCAAAAATCGTAGTCATGCCCACAAGTCCATAATCAGAAGGCATAAGCAGATTGGCAAGAAACAAGCCAATAACAGCATTGAGCACCATCATGCCCCCGTTATTGAGAGCGGCCCAAAACAGTCCGATTGCAGTTTTCTCCTTCAATGTAGGCATTTCATTTTCTATGTTATTGCAAAAGTAACAACTCTTTTTCAATATTCAAAAGAAAAGCTGTAAATTTGCAAAATCAATATGAGCCCAAAAACAAGAGTTTACTATTACCACAACGTCAATCCTGATGAGGTAGGACGACGTTGGAAAGCCGGAGAACTACCAGCACACCTGCTCTATGGTGCGCTCCACTTGCCCGACCACGGTTTTAAAGTAGTGCTCCACAAGACATATCTGACCAGTAAGAGATGGCGACTTTCTATAAATACGCTGTGGAAAGTGGTTCGTTCGTACCGCAAGTTCGACATTGTTTATGCTACAACTTTTCGCGGTCTTGAGCTCGTTGTGCTACTTAGGGCTATCCACCTGTTCCAGAAACCAATTGTTTGCTGGCATCATCAACCCATAGTGAAAGCCAAAAGCCCGCTGCGCGAAGCCATGGCAAGAGTCTTCTATCATGGCTTTGACGAGCTGTTGTTTTTCTCACAGAAAATTATCAACGACTCTCTACGCTCAGTAAAGGCGCCCCGCGGGCACATGCATGTAGTGGATTGGGGAGCCGACCTGGAGTTCTATGACAGGCTAATTGCTGCTGAGGGGTTACGAAGTGAACGGGGCGGATTTGTCTCCACTGGCAAAGAAAGACGCGACATGCCCACATTGGTGACTGCTTTCAACCAAACAACATTGCCACTCGACATATATATCTGCCGCGAAACAAACGGTTTCAGCTATGAAAGGCAGCTCGACGGACTGGAAAAGAAACCAAACGTTAGGGTGCACTACATAAGTGGCGATGTGATGAGGGCCATGGCCGTAAACGTGTATAAGTCGCTTTGTGCTGTAATATGCTGCCAAGAAACTAACTACACCGTAGGTTTGACCACTCTTGTTGAAGCTATGGCCCTCGGAATACCGGTTATATGCAGCCGTAATCCACAGATGCCAGTAGACATTGACGGCGAAGGTATGGGACTAACAGTAGACTATGGCGACGTAAACGGCTGGGTTGAGGCCATAAAATTTATGAGATATCACCCTGATAAGGCCGTACAAATGGGGCGAAATGGACGCAAAGTGGCCGAAACAAAGCAGAATGAGAAAATTTGCGCATCTGAAGTGGCTGATATTATAAATAATGTGTTGAAAAGAAAGCCACAGAAGGAGTTACCTAAGACATAACCAAAACGCTAAAAAGTAAAGACAAAATTGAAAACATACAATACAGGCGAGACAGAAGAAGAGCTGAGACAGGAATATAATCCTGACGGTTCAATGCTGCGAAAGGCGCAAATGCGACTTTTGGAAATGGCCGAGTGGTTGCAGCAAACAGCTAAAGAAGCAGGCATACCATGCCGGCTTGACGGTGGCAACGTGCTTGGAGCGTTGCGCCATGGAGGCTTTATTCCATGGGACGACGACGTGGATTTCGTTGTTGACCACAAAGACTTCCAGCGCCTGTGTAAATACATCAAGAGCCACCCCCATCCCGACTATGTGCTGCAAGACAACTCTACTGACAAGGGATATTATAAGGAATGGGCCGTGCTGCGCGACTTGCGAAGCCGTGAGGTGAGCCACGACGCCCCTGGCAGCTGCGACCGCAGAGCCGCCGAAGCGCTGAAGTTCACCGGACTGCACGTCGACATATTCCCATACGAGGGCTACATGATTCCTTGGTTGCAACGGCTGGCCGGCAAACTCTCTGTCAACGTAAACATCAGGTTTGCGGGTATACATCCCCGACTTGCCCAAGCCGGCTACGACATCCTGCACTACGCCGTATTCCCCCTGTTTCGCATTATCGGAAGAATTTTCGGCAAGCGTGGCAGCTGCATGCACAGCTACGGGGCGTGGTTCTATGAGCGATTGCCACGTGAGGCGCTAACCCCACACAAAGACATAATGTTTGAAGGAAAGACATTTGAAGGGCCTGCCGACGCCGACCGCATGTGCCGTATAGCTTACCACGACTACATGAATCTGCCGCCCAAGGACAAACGCGATCGCCATAAGATGGATATAGAATTTGTTTGAACCATTATGCCAGTAGTCTCAGTTGCTTTAGCAGTATATAACGGAGAAAAATATCTTCGACAGCAGGTTGACTCGATTCTAAACCAGACAGTCGACGACATAGAACTTGTAATGAGTGACGATTGTTCTACCGACGGTTCATGGGAACTTATGGAGAAACAGGCCAAGGCTGACAGCCGCATCCGCATTTATAAAAACAAAAAAAATTTGGGATTTAAAGACAACTTTGGCAAAGCTATAAAAGAATGTCACGGCAAATATATTGCGCTCAGCGACTGCGACGACATTTGGGAACCCAACCATTTGGAAACACTATTAGAAAAAATCGGCAACAAAGCTCTTGCCTGTGGCAATTCAACCCTTGTCGACGCCGATGGCATCCCTACAGGTACAACACTGCGACAGCAAGAGGCCCTCGACTGGATTCCCGACGACGACATGAAAAAGTTGCTGTCCATCATTCTCTTTCGCAATCCATACCAAGGAGCCACTATGCTCATGAGGCGAAGTTTCATCGAAAAGGCTTTGCCCATACCGAGCAAGATGCGCTATCACGATACATGGTTTGCCTCGTTGGCTTGCTTTTGTGGGGGCATAAGCTACACAAGGCAGAGCCTAATGAAATATCGTAGGACCAATGACAGTATAACAGGCCTGAGAAACAAACGGAAATCGAAGCTCTACAGGTTTGTTCACTTGCGGTTCGACGACGACAGGCTCGACATACTCCAATGCATAGAGCAAAGGCTTGGCGGCAAACTCAATGACAACCAGAAACTCACACTGACAAAACTGCGCAACATTCTGAGTTTATACAAAAAGAATCATCACGACATAAGAATCAGACTTTACGAGCTTATGCACTACAAGTCGATTTACAGTTGCGACGCCACACACTGGATATAAAAAGAAATTATTATATGAACATTGCAGTAATCTTTGCTGGCGGAACAGGCCAGCGCATGCACACAAAGTCGAGGCCTAAGCAATTTCTTGAACTTAATGGCAAGCCCATTATCGTCTACACCCTCGAACTGTTCGACAACCACCCGCAAATCGACAGCATAGTCGTGGCCTGCTTGGAAAGTTGGATCCCATTTCTAAAGAAGATGCTGCGAAAGTTTGAGATAAACAAGGTGGTAGACATCGTTGCAGGTGGTGACAGTGGCCAACAGAGCATTTATAATGGGCTCTGCGCCGCCGAGAAATATGCCAACGCCCATGGAGGCGGCACTGACGACATTGTGTTAATCCACGACGGAGTACGCCCACTAATAACGGAACAGACTATCAATGACAACATCATAACTGCCCGTGAGAAAGGCAATTGCATTACATGCGTGCCAGCAACTGAGACTTTCGTAGTGCGTCAAAACGATGGCTCGTTAGAAATTCCCGACAGGGACAAGTCGCTCATAGCACGCGCTCCGCAGACTTTCCATCTGAAAGACATAATCGACACGCACCGAAAGGCTATAGCAGAAGGAAAGACCAACTATATTGACAGTTGCACACTGATGAGCCACTACGGTTTCCACATGAACACAATAATCGGTCCGATGGAAAATATAAAAATTACCACACCGACTGACTTCTTCATATTCAGGGCAATGATACAGGTGCACGAAAACCAGCAAATATTCGGATTGTAGAGAGGCAAAAGATGAAAGACATACTCAAGAGAGACATAGAATCGTTTGCAAGTTTGTTTCCTTTAAAGGATGAACTAAAGGATTCCAGATTCTTGATAACAGGAGCCACGGGGCTGATTGGTTCCACTCTGATACGTTGTCTGACAGCGCTGAATGAGAACATACAAATCATTGCGCCAGTGCGCAACGCAGACAAGACGCACGCTATATTTGGCGGAGAATATAGAAACGTTACTTTCGTACTCTTCGACTTGCTTAATGGCGATTACAATCAGTTTGGAGAAGTTGACTATGTGGTCCACTGCGCCTCCCCCACCGCAAGCATGTATTTCGTCAGCAACCCTGTGGAGACAGCCAACACTATCTTCAACGGCACAAAGGCTGTGCTTGAGTTCACGACAAACCATAAGGTTAAGGCCATGGTACAACTGTCTTCACTTGAAGTTTATGGATTCGCCGATGATGACTCCATCGAAATAACAGAAGATTATCAAGGCTATATTGACCCACTTGACATTCGCAGCAGCTATCCTATGGCAAAACGGGCCGCCGAAAATCTATGCGTATCGTACAACAAAGAATATGGCGTGCCAGTAAGAATAGCTCGTCTGACACAGACTACTGGCGCAGGCATCAGCAAAAACGACAATCGCATAATAGCGCAATTTGCCCGTCTCGCCTCAAAGAGTGAAGATATTGTGCTGCACACCACAGGCGAGTCAGCTCGTCCCTATTGCTATACCACCGACGCCGCCAGTGCCATTCTCTATATTTTGTTAAGGGGGGACAACGGAACAGCATACAACGTCGCCAATGAAGAAACCTACATTTCAGCAAGAGGCATGGCCGAATATCTCAAAAAAGACTTCAACCCTTCAATAAACATAATAATAGAGCTCGACAACAGCTATGGCTATGCACCTCCCACTAAGTTGAGACTTTCTTCAGCAAGGCTTCGGTCTTTAGGATGGAAACCACAATACAATCTCAAGGATATTTTCAGCAGCCTTATAAGCTACATGCAGTAATCAGCAAAAACAAAGCATCGGCAACATTCTTAAAGCCTTTTGTTGATAGTCAACATACTGATGGCAATTCCTGCAAATCACAGTATAGCAAAAAGCGGCGGCCGCAACCCATCAGGGCAACGGCCACAACATATTAGAAAAAATGAATATCAGTCAAGCAGAGTCCAGTCTTGCACCGGCCAATGTTTGAATTTTTCTGGGTGTTTGATATTACTCTATGAAATGTCACCACAGGACAACATCTTTCGCTAACCGCTAACTAAATAACAAGACAGTTGTATTTTGCCGAACTCTCGTGGAATTATAAATACGATTGTTCTGCCTTTAGTCGCGGCGGAAGAGGTCGCGGGTGTAGACCTTATCTTTGACGTCATCGAGCGAAGAGTCGTAGCGGTTGGCGATGATGGCATGGCTCTGGCGCTTGAATTCGGACAAGTCGTTAACTACCCTGCTGCCGAAGAACGTCGTTCCATCAGCAAGAGTAGGCTCATAGATTATCACCTCGGCACCCTTCGCCTTTATGCGCTTCATCACGCCCTGTATCGATGACTGGCGGAAGTTGTCACTGTTCGACTTCATGGTGAGCCGATAGACGCCAATCACTACCGGCCGTTCTTCATTAGGGTTGTAACTCCCATTGTTATAGTAGTCATAATATCCGGCACGGTGAAGCACCTGATCAGCTATGAAATCCTTACGTGTCCGATTACTGTCAACGATTGCTTGTATAAGATTTTCAGGTACATCCTTATAGTTGGCAAGCAATTGCTTGGTATCCTTAGGCAAGCAATATCCGCCGTAACCAAATGAAGGATTGTTGTAAAAATCTCCTATCCGAGGATCAAGACTAACTCCTCTGATTATATCACTGGTGCTAAGGCCTTTCACTTCAGCATAAGTATCGAGCTCATTAAAATAGCTCACGCGTAAGGCTAAATAAGTATTAGCAAACAGCTTTACTGCTTCTGCCTCTGTTAACCCCATAAAGAGAGTTGGAATATTCTCTTTGATAGCACCGTTCTGCAGGAGCGAAGCAAACAGATGTGCTACTCTATCAGCTTCAACATCGCCTTCAGGCCGCCCTACGATGATTCTTGATGGATAGAGGTTATCATATAAAGCTTTAGACTCACGTAAAAATTCCGGTGCAAAGATAATATGAGAGCAGTTATACTTATGTCTTACACTCTCGGTATAGCCTACCGGAATGGTAGATTTAATTACCATCCACGCATTAGGATTTACTCTGAGAACCAATTCTATCACTTCTTCCACATGACGCGTGTCGAAGTAGTTCTTCACAGGGTCATAATTGGTAGGCGTTGCTATAATAACAAGGTCGGCAGAGCTATAAGCCTGTGCCCCATCAGTGGTAGCAGTAAGATGGAGTTGCTTCTCTTTGAGATATTTTTCTATGTAATCATCCTGTATCGGAGAGCAACGGTTGTTCACCATATCAACCTTTTCCTTAACCACATCTACAGCCACAACCTCATTGTTTTGACTGAGCAGTGTAGCAAGACTCATTCCTACATAACCCGTTCCAGCTACGGCTATTTTTATACCTTTATCCATTTTGCGTTTGTTCTCTATTGATAGTAGTTACATTCAAGCCTTTAAATATGTTGTCTTTATCAAGAAAAAGATTTGTTCAGTTACCCATTTCCGAGATGAATTTGATTCTTACAAGCCTTATCTCCTCATCGGAATAGTTACCACCAAGCTCTTCTTGAGCTACTTCAATGTCGTCGGTATCTGATTCTTTGAAATAATCATATATGTCGTCCACATGCTCATCATCCATAACTTCGTCAAGGAAATAGTCTATATTGATTTTTGTTCCGCTATAAACAATAGCCTCGACCTCGGTCAACATCTCATCGAAATCAAGTCCCAAAGCCAATGCTATGTCATCAAGGGCTATCTTCTTATCTATGTTTTGGATTATCTTAACCTTGTTCATAGACGCCTTAGCCACTGTACGCACACGCAATTCCTCGGGCCGTTCTATCTCATTTTCCGTGCAATAAGTTGCTATTAACTCACAGAATGGCTTGCCATAGCGACGCGCTTTCCCCATACCTACACCTTGAATGTTTTGTAATTCTTCGAGTGTAATAGGATACATAGTTGCCATCTGCTCAAGAGATACATCTTGGAATATCACATATGTTGGCAAAGATAGCTTTTGAGCCGTCTTCTTTCGCAAGTCTTTAAGCATTCCAAACAACTCAGGATCTAGCGCACCGCTTCCCGAAGGCTCCTCTTCTGCATAGTCATACTCAAATTCATTGTCGAGAACTATTTGGAATTCGCCTGGGTGCTTCATGAATTTACGACCACTTGGCGTAAGTTTCAACACTCCATAACTCTCTATGTCCTTCTTCAGATAACCTGAAATAATGGCCTGACGTATAACAGGATTCCACAACTTGCGGTCCTCATCCTCACCTTCACCGAACTCTTCAAGTTGCTCATGCTTATAACTTACAATGTCATCTGTGGCCCTTCCCTCAACAAAATTGACGATATAGTCGCTTTGGAAATTCTCTTTCACGGCTGCTACCGCTCTTAGCACTATCAGGAGTTCCTTACCCGCCTCCACTTTTTGCTTAGGATGCAGGCAGTTATCGCAGTTATGACAGTTATCATAAGGATATTCTTCTCCGAAATAGTGAAGCAACATCTTACGCCGACAAACGCTTGATTCGGCATAAGCCGCCGTTTCAGCGAGCAGTTGCTTACCTATTTCCTGTTCGGCAAGGGGCTTATTCTCCATGAACTTCTCCAACTTCCGTAAGTCTTTCTTGGCATAAAAGGCTATACACTTACCTTCGCCACCATCTCGTCCGGCCCTACCAGTTTCTTGATAGTATCCTTCGAGCGATTTAGGAATGTCATAATGAATTACAAAACGCACGTCAGGCTTGTCGATACCCATACCAAAAGCGATGGTTGCAACAATAACATTGATGCGTTCCATTAGGAAATCGTCCTGCGTAGCAGAACGTGTGGCCGTATCGAGTCCGGCATGATAGGGAGCTGCCTTAATGTCATTGGCCTTTAAAACATCTGCCAACTCCTCTACTTTCTTACGCGACAGGCAGTAAATAATACCACTCTTATCCGGATTAGCCTTTATGAATTTGATAATTTGCTTATCAATATCCTTGGTTTTAGGACGTACTTCGTAATACAAATTTGGACGGTTGAATGAGCTGCGGAATTCCTTACAGCCCTCAATGCCAAGACTCTTTATGATGTCTGACCTGACTTTATCGGTAGCTGTTGCCGTTAATGCGATGATAGGAGCACGCCCTATCTCGTCAATTGAGTTGCGAATTTTGCGATATTCCGGTCTAAAGTCATGGCCCCACTCCGAAATACAATGAGCCTCATCAATGGCATAGAAAGATATTTTTACCGTTTTAAGGAATTCAACGTTCTCCATCTTGTTCAAAGATTCAGGGGCAACGTAAAGCAACTTTGTTCGTCCGGAGCGTATATCTTCCTTAACAGCATCTGTTTCAGCCTTTTTAAGCGACGAATTAAGGTAGTGCGCCAAGCCATCCTCCTCACTTATACCGTTGATAACGTCAACTTGATTCTTCATAAGAGCGATAAGAGGGGATACTACAATACCCGTGCCATCCATTATCAGGGAGGGCAACTGGTAACAGAGGCTCTTTCCGCCACCTGTAGGCATAAGTACAAAGGTATCATGACCCTCAAGCACATTAGTGATGATGGCCTCTTGATCGCCTTTAAACTTGTCAAAGCCGAAATAATGCTTTAAAATCCGTAAGAGGTTAACTTTCTTTGTCATCAAGTATTGTCAGTCAGTCCATTCAAGGTTTTAGTTCCGTTATTCGCTTTCATGCAGCAAGGTCCAATGCCTTACTGTATGAAAGGAAACGGTTTTAGGCCGTTTGCCGCTGATCAAGGTGGCTCTTTTCAAGCTTTTCCTTGACATAGTCGGCTGTAACACGGAATGTCTTTATTTTCTTCGAGGGTACCTCGAACATTGCATCGAGCATAACAGTCTCCACAATGGAACGCAATCCACGAGCTCCGAGCTTATATTCCACGCCCTTATCAACTATCATATCGAGCGCATCCTCGGTGAAAGTGAGCTTTATTCCGTCCATCTCGAACAGTTTTACATATTGCTTTATGATGGAATTTTTGGGCTCCACGAGAATACGACGAAGTGCATTGCGGTCAAGAGGATTAAGATAAGTAAGCACCGGCAAACGTCCAATTATCTCCGGTATAAGTCCAAACGACTTCAAATCCTGAGGTTGGATGTACTTCATGAGGTCTCCCTTGTCTATGCGTCTTACGTTTTGCACTGAGTTATAGCCCACAACGTGGGTATTAAGCCTCTGAGCTATCTTGCGTTCTATTCCGTCGAAAGCGCCGCCACATATAAAGAGGATGTCTTTGGTGTTTACATGAATGTAGTCTTGGTCCGGATGCTTGCGCCCGCCCTTAGGCGGAACGTTCACCATAGTGCCTTCAAGCAGCTTTAAAAGCCCCTGTTGCACACCCTCGCCACTCACGTCTCGCGTTATGCTGGGGTTGTCTTGCTTGCGTGCTATCTTGTCTATCTCGTCAATAAACACAATACCTCGCTGAGCAGCATCAACATCATAGTCGGCCACTTGCAGCAGTCTGCTAAGAATACTTTCCACATCCTCGCCAACGTAACCAGCCTCAGTAAACACAGTTGCGTCAACTATTGTAAACGGAACGTTGAGCATCTTGGCTATTGTACGGGCAAGAAGAGTCTTTCCTGTACCCGTACTTCCCACCATAATAATATTGCTCTTTTCTATCTCTACGCCATCCTCATCTTCAGGTTGTAGCAATCTCTTATAGTGATTGTATACCGAAACGGCCAAAGTACGCTTGGCCTCGTCCTGTCCTATCACATATTGGTCAAGATAAGCCTTTATATCCTTTGGCTTAGGAATTTCCTTTGGAGGCTCAAATTTTGAGGATTTGTGTTCCTGTTCTTGCAGAACGCCGGTCTCTTGGAGCAGGTTATAGGCCGAAACTACACAGTCATTGCAGATATAGCCATTTACACCTGTCAGCAGAAACCTAACATCTTTTTGGTCGCGGCCGCAAAAACTACATTTCTTTCCCATTTTTCTCACCACCACTTATTATTGTTTCTTTTCCAGCACAGCATCTATCATGCCATACTCTTTGGCTTCTTGGGCAGTCATCCAGTAATTTCTGTCACTGTCTTTCCATACCTTCTCAAACGGGGTATGCGAATGGTTGCTGATTATAGTGTACAGTTCTTTCTTGAATTTCTGTATCTCCTTGGCCTCAATCTCAATATCAGAAGCCTGTCCTTGTACACCACCAAGCGGCTGATGAATCATTACGCGGCTGTGAGGCAGAGCTTGGCGCTTGCCTTCCTGGCCTGCAACGAGGAGCACTGCAGCCATAGAAGCAGCCATACCTGTGCAGATTGTGGCCACATCAGAGCTGATAAACTGCATGGTATCATATATGCCCAAACCGGCTGTAACGCTTCCGCCCGGCGAATTAATGTAGATGGAAATGTCCTTACCCGGGTCTACCGAATCAAGATAAAGCAACTGCGCTTGCAATGTATTTGCTGTATAGTCGTCAATCTCAGTGCCGAGGAAGATAATACGGTCCATCATCAGGCGTGAGAAAACGTCCATCTGGGTTACGTTGAGCTGTCTCTCCTCAAGAATGTAAGGGTTCAGATATTGCTGCTGAGCCTTTATCACATCGTCGAGAGCCATGCCGTTCAAGCCCAAATGGCCTGTAGCAAACTTTCTAAAATCATTCATTTTCTTACCTTTCATTTGTTATTAGAATAAAGAGCTTTGCCTATTATTCAACATTTGATTGAACAAAGTTAGCAAAAATTATTCTATTTGCTTGCAAAATACGTGCCTTTTTTTGCTAAATAATATAAAAACAGGTTTCCCGCCCATCAGTTTATTTTGTTCTAAGCACAAATTTGTATAACTTTGCCTTACTGAAAAACACTATTATAAAGGCCAAGACAAACAACATTCTGGTCAAAACTATTCTACAAAACATCATTTATGAAATTCAAATCTCTCTTCACCCTCATCCTTGTGGCTTTCCTACTGCCATGCACCAGTACAGGCAAAGCTCGCAAGCAAGCTAAGATTCAAACTCCGAAAGTGGAGGAATGGCAACGCTATGAGGCCAGTTTCAATGGACCGCAGAGCGGCAACCCATTCACTGATGTATGGCTAAAGGCTGATTTTACTTCGCTCACATCTGGCAAAAAGGTTTCCGTCAACGGCTTCTACGACGGCAACGGCATCTACAAAGTGCGCTTCATGCCTCCCGAGCGTGGCGACTGGCAGTATGTTACCCACAGCAATGCTCCTGAACTCGATGGCAAACATGGTTCGGTACTGGCCACTCCGTCGCTCAAAAGCCATTTTGGCATGGTGAGAACTGTAGGTAAAGAGTTCAGATATCAGGATAACAGCCTCTTCTTTCCTGTGGGAACTACCGCCTATGCATGGATTCACATGCCAGAAAACATACAGCACGAAACGCTGAACTCACTCCGTAAGGCTCAGTTTAATAAGGTACGCATGTGTGTTTTCCCAAAACATTACTCACTTTGCAAGGAGCTTCCCGAGTTGTATCCCTACGAGGAAGTTTCAAAAGGCAAGGCTCAAAACAACAGTTGCGGCATTGTGTTCGATAAAACACGATTCAATCCGGCGTTCTTCCGCCACTTGGAGCAATGCATAGACTCTCTTGATGCCATCGGTTGCCAAGCAGACCTCATACTTTTCCACCCATACGACAAGGGCTATTGGGGTTTCGACCAAATGACCATGGCCGAGAATAAGCTCTATCTGCAATATATCGAAGCACGCCTAAGCTCATTCCACAACGTATGGTGGTCAATGGCAAACGAATATGACTACTGTACTGCCAAGACTATGGACGACTGGGGCGAGCTGATTAAGACAGTAAAAGATAACGATCCTTACGGACATCTTGTCAGTATCCATGGCAGTACGGCCACATATTTCCCTGCCGAGAAGTATGGACTTACCCATGCGAGCATCCAAGACGAAGGTCCGGTAATGGAACAAGGACGTGCGAGCACCGTGAACCGCATATACAGCATTCCCGTCGTATTCGATGAAGTGCGCTATGAGGGTAATCTTTCTTCTCGTTGGGGACGTATGAGCGGACAGGAAATGATAGGAGAAATGTGGAATGGACTTACTCAGGGCGTTTATGTCACCCATGGTGAGTGCTACCAGTATAAAGCCGGCGACTACGATACTATATTTTGGGCAAAAGGAGGACAATGGCGCGGCGAGTCGTGGAAACGCATTCCGTTCATGCGCAAGCTGCTAAGCGACCTGCCAAGACCATTGGAGATGGCCGATGTAAGCAGAGATGAAGTTACATCTACAGCGGGAGACGGCTACTACATTGTATATTTCGGCGACCGCATGCAAGACTCTTGGCTCTTCAACCTGCCAAGAAAGAATGCCGACTACGCAAGACCAAAGTCCGGCGACAAATATACGGTGGAGATAATTGACACTTGGAACATGACAATAAAGCAGGTAGCCGACACCTTCCAAGTAGGTAAGGACATTGACTATCGCATATACGACCAGCAATTGCGCAAGGTCAGGCTGCCAAAGACACCTTATGTAATGCTCAGAATTAAAAAAGTGACAGAACAAAAGCCCAAAGCCTACATCTTCACTTCGTTCCGTGAGCCGTCGGTTGACGGTCTTCGCTACCTCTATAGCTACGATGGATTGAAGTGGGATAGCATTCCCGGGGCCATCTGGAGACCTACAATAGGCAACCGCGAACAGTATATCGACGCATGGACCGGAGAAAAACGTTGGCCAAACTTTGCTCCACAGCAGAGGTGTATGCGTGATCCTTCTATCATAAAAGGCCCTGATGGCATATACCGGATGGTGTGGACAGCCCAGTGGTCGGGCAGTAGGTTCTTCGGCTATGCATGCTCAAAGGACCTCGTAAATTGGGAAGACGAACGCGAAATACATGTTATGGACTCCATTCCCACCAACAATGTGTGGGCTCCGGAACTCTTCTACGACGATGAACTGCAGACATACTTCATTGTTTGGGCATCGCAGATACCACTGACACAGCAAACCCACGCTGACAGCTTGGGCACAAACGGCGCCAACAGACTATGGATGACCACCACGAAGGACTTCAAGACCTTCACACCGGCAAAGCGATACTACGATCCTGGGTTCAACAGCATAGATTCATACTTGATTAAACGCGGACCGAAAGACTATGTTCTGGTGCTTAAAGACAACCGAAAGCCGGGCTTCAGCAACCTGTTCTGCGTCTTTGGAGAGTCACCTTACGGGCCATTCCATTCGCCATCGCAAACCTTTGGCCGCACTTTCTCCGAGGGGCCATGCGCCATCAAGCTCAATGGCAAATGGATTATCTACTTCGATCAGTACCATCCGCAAGGCTATGCAGCCGTAGAGACAACCGATTTCAGGCAGTTCCGCAGCATGGCAAAAGATATTTCGGTGCCTCTGGGCCACAAGCATGGCACGATAGTTGAGGTAGATCCGGAAGTGCTTAGCAACATTCTGGCCAAGCATAAGAGCCATTAGCAAAAGTAACCGGCGGCATTATTGCCGCCGGTTTTATTATTGTCCAGCCCATATTTTTATGACAGCAATAGCTCACCATGCTAACACAACAGCAGGTTAAACTACCATTACCGAAAGTTTTAACAAACAGAAAAATCCGCAACCAGCACCGATACAATCGGGCGGTTGCGGATTTTTCTAACTTTAATTCAAATATAGGAAATGTTTATTCGCTCATCATTTTGTTGAAGTCATCAAGGCTAATCTCCTTTTCATTGAGCTTAACCACATTCTTCAAGGCTGCCATAAGCTTCACGTCTGTGGCCCTATTGACAAACTGATCAACGTTTTCGCGCTTCTTCAGTTGCTCATCTGCCATCTGGTCTACGTACTGATCGGGCACATTATTCATGCCATACTGCATGAATTGCATTCTAACGGCCTCGCGGGCAGCGGCCTTCACGTCGTTGTCGTCTATCTTAATGTTGTTGGCTTCCAGCAGTTGGTCCTTGATAAGTTGCCAAGTCAGCTGCTTGATGCTTTCGTCATAGTTCTTCTCTACAAACTCTTCGCCACGCTCCTTGTTGTTCTCGAGCATTATCTTCTTTAGGAGTTTGTCAGGGAATTCCAGCTTGCCAACCTTCTTCTCGCAGTGCTTGCGCACGTCGAGCAAGAACTTATAGTCTTGGTCTCCCTGCAATTGGGCCTTCACGCCTTGTGCTATTTTCTCGCGGAATTCCTTTTCATCCTTGCAGTTTCCAGCTCCAAACACGCTGTCGAAGAGCTTCTGATCTACTGCGGCCGGCTCAAAACGCTGCACCTCTGTTACCTGATATGAGAAGTCGCCTGTGTGCTCTGCTATCTGCTCCTTGTCTATTTTGAGCAACGTTGCCACCTCAGCGTCGTTGTCAGGATAAGCCTTGCGCGGGTTGAAAGTAATGATATCGCCTGGCTTGCAGCCTTCAAAGAGCTTCTTCTGGTCCTCAACCTTGATGTATTGTGGCATCATCACGGCACCCTCAACGGTAATACCACCCTCAAGAGTGTTGCCTTTGTCGTCGAGCTCACGCAGATCGCCCTTCAGCATATCGCGCTTCTCGGTGTCGAAAGCATCAGCCTTAACGTAAGTTCCGTTCTGGTTGGCAAACATTTCAACCTGCTTATCCACCAGCGCATCATCAACAGTGATGTTGTAATAGTCCACTTTGTCGCGGCCGGAGAGCTGCACCTTGAACTCAGGAGCTATGGCAATGTCGAACTTAAATGTATAAGGAGCCGGCTTTTCCAGGTCCACTGCCTCCTGATCTTCAGCGGCAAGGGGCTGCCCGAGCATTTCTATCTTGTTGTCAGTGATGTACTTCTGCAGTTGCTCACCAAGCAGCTTGTTTATCACATCCACCTTGACAGAGGGGCCGATACGGCGCTCTATCATGCCCATAGGAGCCATACCGGGACGGAAACCAGGAATATTGGCCTTCTTGCGGTAGTCCTTGAGCTCTTTCTTCACGTCATCCTTGTAGTCGGCCTCTTCAACTACGATGGTCAAATGGCCGTTGATTTTGTCAGGATTCTCAAACGTTACGTTCATTGTCTGTATTAATTTTTATTATTGATTTCAAACGAACTGCAAAGTTACAGATATTTACCCACATTACCTAATATGGCGTTTGAAAATTTGTTTTTTTAAACAAATAGTTGCAGCTCTACCTGTTTAGCTTAACCGAAAGTATGGTACTGACTTGGAAATCAAACAGTGCCACGAACAATTAAAGCCGGAAAGTGGAAGCTGTTTGGTGTTTTCACTAAGCAGCTTTCATCAGTAAGCGGCGGCCGGTACTTGCTATCCGGAGAAATATTTTGTATCTTTGCGCATGGCAATGCCATCATATTGAGGGCCCTTTATTTTACTTTAAAACTCAGTATGAAAGCATATTCCGATAAGCACAAAACCATAATTACGCAACCATCCTTACCCGTAAACCGATTACGGGACTTCCGTAATGCCATTACGGGGCTTCTGTAATCACATTACGGAAGTGCCGTAACGGGATTACGAGGCTTTCGTAACAAGATTACGGGAATGCCGTAACAACCTTACGGGAATTTTACGTCTTCCTGATAAAGATACTCCGGAAAGACAGAGCCAAAGACTACATTGGGTCTACGTCGTAATAAATCTGTAGCGAGGCATATCGTTTGTCCTGCATCATGGCCTGTTGCACGCCGTAAAGGCACTGCCTTACGCGACGCCCATCAATGCCATTTTCGAGCTTTAGCACTATCTTGCGAATGCAGAGTTGCTTAACCCGGGCCACAGAAGGCTTGTCGGGGCCAAGCACTCGGTCGCCAAAGAGCTCCCGAAGCCTTGAAGCGCACTCTATTCCTGCACTGTCCACCACCCTATTCTGCCTGTGTCGGAGGTAGATATATATGAGACGGGTGAAAGGTGGGTATCTGAACATGCGCCTCTCTTCAACCTGCGAGCTGAAGAAAGCATCGTAATCGTTGGCCACAACCTGCTTTATGACAGGCAGATCGGGTTGGCGCGTCTGCAAGATTACGAGTCCACGGCTGCCCTTTCGCCCCGCTCTGCCGGCCACTTGGCTCATCATAGTGAATGCGTGTTCGTAGGCTCTGAAGTCAGGATAGTTTAGCATGGTGTCGGCATCGAGTATACACACCACGCTTACATTGTCGAAATCGAGCCCCTTACTTACCATTTGGGTGCCTATTAGCAAATTTGTACGGCCCGAAGCAAAGTCGCCTATCAGCCGCGCATAGGCATTTCGTGAGCGCGTTGTGTCAAGATCCATGCGCGCCACACGCGCTTCGGGCAGCAGCTGGCGTATTATGTCCTCAGCCTTTTCGGTGCCAAGCCCCACGTCGCGCAGGTCTTTGCTTCCGCAGTTGGGACACTTGTCGGGCAGCGAATAGGTGAGTCCGCAGTAGTGACAGCTAAGAATGTTAAGGTTCTTATGGTAGGTTAGCGACACGTCGCAATTGGTACAGTGAGGCACCCAGCCACAATCGTGGCACTCTATCATAGGTGCGAAGCCGCGACGGTTCTGAAACAAGATGGCCTGCTTGCCGCTATCAAGGGCCTCTCTCACTGCCGCAAGCAGCACGGGGGAGAAAGGTCCGGTCATCATCTTGCGGCGACGAAGGTCCTTTATGTCAACAACACGAATCTCTGGCAGTTGCATCCCCTGATAGCGTTGGCTTAATCTGACCAGCCCAAACTTGCCATGGATGGCGTTATAATAGCTTTCCACCGACGGAGTTGCCGTTCCGAGGAGCGTCTTTGCGCCGGTTTTGGAAGCGAGCATAATGGCTGCAGAACGGGCATGGTATCGAGGGGCAGGCTCTTGCTGCTTGAATGAGGTCTCGTGCTCCTCGTCTATGATTACCAAACCTAAGCGTTTGAAAGGTAAAAGGCATGCGCTGCGGGCACCGAGTATAATGTTGTAGGGGGCATCGGTTAATTGTTTGCGCCATATTTCCACCCTTTCGTCGTCGCTGTACTTGCTATGATATATGCCCATTCGGCTGCCAAACACCCGCTGAAGCCGCTCGGTTATTTGCACGGTGAGGGCTATTTCGGGCAGCAGATACAGCACCTGCTGGCCTCGGCTGAGGGCTTCTTCTATAAGATGTATGTATATTTCGGTTTTTCCACTTGATGTTACGCCGTGCAGAAGCACCACATTCTTGGTGGCAAACTGCCGCTTTACGTCATCGAAAGCATTGCTTTGGCCCTCGTTAAGTGGCTTAGCAAGCTCGGGATGGTATTCGCCCGCATGATTGAGTCGGCCCACCTGCTTCTTGAACGTATAGAGTATGCCTCGGCTTACAAGGGCATTGACTGCGGCAAGGGTGCCATGGCTGACGTTCATAAGCTCATCGCGAGCCACACCTTCCGTGTTGTACTTGAAGGAGTTATTGCCGTCAGCGCCGCTGCAACCAGTTAGTTTGAGGAAGCATTGCAGCACTTCAAGTTGCCGACGGGCCCGACTCAGCATGTCGAAAGCAACGCTAAGCGACTGCCAAGTGCGGTATTGAGGGCTCAAACCCACAAAAACCTCTGTGAGAGGACGGTAACCGTCTACCGACTTAAGGCCGGAAGGCAGAGCGGCTTTCATAACGTCGCCTATGGGAGACATATAGTACTGGCTTATCCACTGCCAAAAATCGAGTTGCCGAGGCAGTACCACCGGCTGGCTGTCTATCACGTCGAGTATGGGTTTGGTGGCAATCTGCGGAGCCTCATCAACAATACGGCAGACCAATGCCACATACTTCTTGTTCTTGCCTAATGGCACCAACACTCTAAAACCAATGCCAAGCTTAGGCCATAAAGGCTCAGGCACCGAATAAGTGAGGGTGCCTTGAAGAGCCAAGGGAAGTATAACGTCGACGAATTTCACGATTACAAAATTACAAATAAAAAAGCAGATGCGCAAAAACTACACATCTGCTTTTCAGAATATGGCTGTACGGACATATCGTCCGATATCATCAGAAATAATAAGCCAGCGAAATCTGCCACGAGTTGTTGCGCGATTTCGACTTGCCCACAGTGGTTTCTGCCACGTCTTGCACAGCTTTGAGGGGCGTAACGTCGGCAGTCTTGCCACAGGCAATATTATAATTTGCTGCAACTTCAAGGTGTTTGAGCACTGAAATGCCAAGACCCACGTTCACACTGAAGTTGGATTTCTTGAGCGCATAATTGCTTGTGTCGTTCCATTTGAAGTTCTTCGTACCCACATTAAATCCAAACTGCGGACCGGCAAAGAGGAAGAAGCTGGCTGTACTGCCAAGTCCTACGCCATAACGCAAGTTGATTGGAATATTTAAGCTCTGCTGTTTAATGGTCTTTTCGGGAGCATTTTGGGCGTCAACCTTCACATTGGCCGAACGATAGTCGTAAAGCGCGGAAGCATCAATGCCCAAACCGGTGAGCGGAAGACTTATCTTAACGGTCGGACCTATAAACCATCCGGCGCGGTTACTGGCGTCAAACACATCACCCGAAAGCTTCATGTCGGTCACGTTAAGACCACCCTTGAGACCGAACTTGATGCCTTGGGCACTGGCAGAGCCTGCCATGAGTAGCAGCAATGCTGCAATAGCGAAGATTTTTTTCATGTAATGTTCTTTTAAATTTAAACTATTAGAAAAATAGATTTACGCGATTTGTTGGCAAAATTACAAATAAAAGCGGAAACAGACTAATATTTTGTCTGTTTCCGCTTATAAAATGTTCAACTTGTTAAATATCTTAATGCCTCTCGCGACGCACGGTTACCCTTGCAGCACCACCGGAAGAGGATCCGGAAGAAGAGCGACGGCTACGGCGAACCGACGTTTCTGATGAGCGACGGTTACGTTTGCGCTTTACTTTCTTGTCGGTTTGATCCTTGGCTGCTGCTATACTGTCAAGACTATCGCGCTTTGCCGGATCACCATAGATGTTCTTCTCGAATGCAGCAATCTCTGCTTCAATTCGCTTTTGCTCCTTAGTGAGGTCAGAATCTGTCTTGCAATACTGAGCCAAGGTGCGTCCAAGCATGTTCGTAGTCTTGTATATCTTGCCCTGATATTGATTTGTGGCAAAATAGTCATCCATGCTCATGGTGGCGGCATTATTGAGATCGCTCGTCATTATGGTCTGTTTGGCCAGGTAAGGTGCCAAATCGTCATACCGGACCCAGAACAAGGGGTAACGCGCAGAACCATCACCGAAATCGTCTTCACGCTCCATTACCGGGCAAAGGGCCACCACCTTGCGGTGGAAAGTACTGTTACCTTGGTCGTAATAGTCGCTTTCCTTGAGGTAATACGCCTTTACTTCGCGCGAGGGAATATCGCTATTGTCAATGTGAATGCCACGTCCTTTACGCTCATAGTATATATGGTAGTTGTCAAGGAAGGCTAAAGGCTTGATGCGTGCTGAATCTGTAAACACTTCATTGCCGTCCAGTCTGTACTCGTAAGCTTTTACTTGCCCGGTCAGAACAAGCTTGAAGAGATAAGTAAACAGATTCATCTGACTCCCGATGGGCTCCACCGGATAGTAGAGACCTGCATTAGCATCCTGCTCTAGATTAAGTTCACGGTACACATCTCGACGCCAAACCACGTCTTCGGGCATTGATTCCATTGTGGGAAAACTTACAGTGGCCCTCGTTGTTATATTTTGCGACCTTGGGACCTGTGCTTGCTGCTGGTTGCGACGGCGCTGTGGCTGAGCACTTGCCGACATAACCAAGAACAGCGAGCATATTATGAATATTGATTTCTTCATCGGACAATCTTCAATATAATCTGGTTCTATTATTCTTTCAAAATCATTTCACGATAACCTCAAGCGGGTATTGCAGCGTTCGCTGTATGCCATCTGGACCTATTGCACACACTCTGGTAATGTAGAAGCGGCGGTTTCGACTCAAACGACGGAACTGTTCACGCTGCCGAGAAGAGAAGTTGGCTCCGTCGGAAGCCACAGGGACGGCATTGCCCATATTGTCGAAGAATACCGTTTCGAAGCTTTGCACGCGGAAAGGAATGTCGAGCAGTCCGTCGTCTATTGCCGCGCTCACACTGGTAAGCCCCATCAGCGAAGCCTTGGCAAGGCCTCCGCCCTTGAAACGGTTAGTTCCTACTGAGAGATAAGCCGTAGGATCGGGCAGCTTACGAACGTGGAAGACGAATGGACCCGCACTTCTCGAGTTCTTTCCGTCACGCCCCACTACGTTGATGGAAACGTCTTTGCCCACAGCACTTGGCACTACCACATAGTGGCCATTACCCTTAGCCGACACAGAGCCGCCGCTAACAGATATGGAAACTGCATTTTGCGGTACTCCCGGCATGCTCACGCTCATCGGATTCTGATAGCCTGCATAGAGCACATTCATAAGGTCGGCAGCCACAGTGGCCGTATTTGGAGCTGGTATTACGGAGTATTTCTGTATGAAATCACGCCGTATCACGTCGCCATTAGTATTATGCATCAATATATAACCTGAGAATTGATGGTCGCCAACACCTCCCGCGGTAAATGAATACTGTCCGGTACTTGAGTTGACACGTGCGCCATTAACGTATATTTCGGGCACTTGCGTAGTGTCTACTGCTGCCATAACAATGTTGGCGTTAAACCTTTCACCTGGATAAAGCACGGTTTTCTCTGGTATTACGAAAGCATTCAGCTTATTGACTCTGATATCTTTCAAGCCAACATTGGCCGACAAGGTATGCAGAACTTCTCCCTCGGCATAGCGAACGTCGCTCTGCAATTTGGAGAGAAGCGTAACAGCTGCAGCCGTTGGCATATTCTCAAACATGTATTCTTGCCAATTCTTGCCAAGAGTGTTCTCGTTTTTGGGAACCGCAGTCGAAAGATTGGCGGTGATAATGCGCTTCTGCATCGGATCGGTAACATAGCTTAGTATGCGCTCACGATAATTGTTGATGGCCTTATAGAGCTGCTTGCCCTTGCCTGTAACGGGTGAGAGCATCACTTCGCCGGCAGCTTCGAGGTTGTCCACATTTTCTATATGCGACACGTCACCCTTTGGACCGTCAGCATGGCGCACTATCTCTTCTTTCAGACTTTGGGCGAAGTTGTAAAGCGAATCGCTCATCTGTTTCACCTCCAAAGCCCTGTCATACCACACTTTCACTTTGGCCGGATTGGCTTTCATCTGTTCCTGCAAGTCCTTGAAGATGGCCTCATTCTGAATACTCGACGCATTGGTGGTACGCTTGAGGCTCTCCTCCACTATGGAGAAGCCGTTGAGCACCTCGGTTGAGATGTTCAAAGCAAGCATAGCCATCAAGACGACATACATGAGGTTTATCATCTTTTGGCGCGGTGATACAGGTCGCTTCTTTATTGCCATATTAATTTATTCTGCAACTATACTTTCTCAGCTCCCGGAGTGGCTGCCCGCATGTTCACGGTCATGGCCTCTATCATTCGGGCATATATCTTATTGAGTTGATCTATCTGCTGAGCCATCTTGCGGGTTTGCTCATTTATCTGGTCTATGGTGCCCACTTGCTGGCTTGCGCCCTTGAGTTGCATCTCGTAGATCTTAGTAATGCCGGTGAGGGTACGGTTCAAGTTCTCCATCTCTTCACTGTCGCGGGTGAGCCGCTCGCTCTGTTCGTTCACTTTGCCGAGTGTCTCAACGAGCTTGTTGAGCTGCTCCACATAGCTGTTTTGGGCTTCTGCCATCTCTGGAGTGGTTTCTGCTTGTTGGCCAATCCACGATGACTGGGCCACTCCTCCGGCAATAACTGTAGCAGGTTGCGACTGTCCCGCTCCGCCAACAGACTGCGTTGGCTCGGCAGCCACATGTGGTTCGCCACCTTGTGGCTGAGCTTCGCCCATATAAGGTTGCCCCACTGCCACCACCGGTTGGCCTGCCACTATCACCGTAGGCTGAGGTGTGGCCGCAGGTTGAGCCTCTGCTTGAGGTCCTTCGCTCTCATTCAGCTCATCATTCTCACCCTCTTTTTCATCATCAAAGTGTGTAGGAAGGTCCATACCTATGGCTGTCTTGTCGAACGGACGGTCAAAAGCCGAAAGGAAGAACACAAACACCTCAGTACCCATACCTATGAACAGCATGAGGTTTGCTCCTTTAAGGTGAGTCAGTTTGAACAATGTGCCTAAGATAACTATCGAAGCGCCCCAGCTGTAGGCATAATTAAGGAATGTTTGTCCGGGAACGCTGTCCATCCACTTCTGTAGCCGGTAGATGACGTTCAATTTACTGTATCTGGTCATTTTTTCTTCTTCTTTGAACTTTGCTTTGCTATTTTTGCAGCCTCACTCGAACTACTGGCCAGGCTTCTCACACAGCGGAAGCCTATGTATGAGCGTGGTTGATTCTGATATTCCCATGTACGCCAAGCACTTCGTATATAACTTTCGGGGTCTTTCCACGAACCGCCACGCACGCTTTTCTTCTTTAGTCTGTATGGATCCTCAAGGGCCGCCTTGTAGTCAAGTTGAGGATTAAGGTCATTCATGGCGTCAACGCCGGCCTCGGTATATAGGGTACTGGTCCATTCTGCCACGTTTCCGGCCATATCGTAGAGTCCATTGCTGTTGGCTGAATATATTCCCACCTTACTTGTTATCAGGTTGCCGTCCTTAGTGTAGTTGCCACGATCGGGCTTAAAGTTTGCATAGAAACATCCATTACCCGACTTCACGTCCTTGTTGTTCCACGGAAATTCATCCTGATTCTTGCCTCGGGCTGCATACTCCCATTCAGCCTCAGTCGGAAGACGATAGCGTTGCACGTAACGAGCCTGACTGCCAAGACCCTTCAACAGGTATTCTGTGCGCCAGGCACAGAATGCATTGGCTTGCTCCCACGTTACGCCCACCACGGGATATTCATTATAGGTGGGATTGCTGAAGTAGTTACGCATATACACTTCATTGTCTGAATTCTGAAAGTCGTTCACCCAGCATGTTGTGTCGGGATATACATTTACTATATATGTATTAAGGAAGTCCCAAGCGCTCGACAGCGGGCGGTTTATAGTCTCATTGTGTATCACTCCCTCATCGTCAACATAGGCTGTATCCTTCGATATCATCACCACCTCGTTGGGATTCACCGTTACGTCGGTATTCAGATTTCGCTTCGACGGGTCAAGCTGGTTCTTGCGGAGTGCTGCCGTGGTGTAGTCGTATATTTCGTAGCGATAGTTCAGCTGCTTGGCATCGAGCAGCTTCTCGCCCGTAGCGGGATTCACCGTGTAGAGGCTCTCAAAGGCTCTCTGTTCGTCCTCATTGGGCTTGCGTGGCAGACGCTTATTCCAGTTCAAGTGAGGCGTAACGGGGTCGCCATTCTTGTCTTCTGTTATCATATAAGTCTCATCGCCGCCATAGTTTGGGTCAGCAAGACGGGTGCGCAGAATGGAATCTACCACCCAACGCACAAACTGCTTGTACTCAGAGTTAGTAACCTCAGTGTCGTCCATCCAAAATCCGTCCACGGAAATGTCTCTTCTTGGAGTCTTCTTTCCCCAAAGACTGTCTTGATCATCCAAGCCCATCTTCAGGAAGCCTCGCTTCACCAGCACCATACCGTAAGGAGCCGGCTCCTTAAAACTGCGGCCGCCACCCACACCCGTAAGCTCGCCGCCACGGCTGCCCGATGAAGCTTTTCTGCCTCCAAAACAACTTGTCAGCATGGCTATGGCCATCAGGCTGCAAAGTATATATATCTTTCCCTTCATATCATACTCTATTTATAGAAATCTTACACTCTTATGCTTGTTTCTGCCTTTCTTCTGCAAGTTTATATCGGTCTGATAGCCAACAAACAGGCCATGGCTTCCATTGCCCGGATTTATGGCCGATGTGTACATCTCGTAGCTGTAGCCAATGTTGATGCCATGAAAGCTTCCGCCTATCACTGCCGTAACAGAGTTGGTAGGACTGTAGGTTACTCCGGCATACATCTTTTTCTTGTCATTGTTGTATACGAGCCGTGCGGTCACGTCAGCACGGTAAGCACTGCCGTCGGTTCTTGCGATAACACTCACAGGTATATTCAAAAACGGATTTCTTAACTTAATATTGTATCCGCCGGTCAAATAATAAGTCCTGTCCACTTTCAGCTCGTTTGTTTCGCCAAGTTCCACGGTTGGAGCTGTAAGATGTTGTGCCGATACTCCCACATACCAGCGCTTGTGGCTGTAGTAGAGTCCGAAACCGGCGTCGAAGGCGTTGCCACTCACCTGCGATGTGGTGAAAGCCGGGTCACTGGCTTCCTCTAGGTCGAGCTTCGAGCCGTCAAAGTCCTCTGTCAACAAGCCCACCTGTAAGCCCACCGACATGGTACCTTTAAACAGATTGAACTTGAAAGCATACTGCCCCGATATGCGGCGATGGGTAAACAGGCCTATCTTGTCGTTCATAAACGAGGCACCCACGCCATGATAACTCTTCCAAAAATACAGCGGAAGGTCTGCTCCTATATAGGCTGTCTGCGGATTATGCTCAAAACCGGCAAAGTCAAGGGCATAAGCACCCACGGCACTGAGCTTGGAATCCTTGCCCACCGCAGCAGGATTGAACGAAGGTTCCATGGCCCAGTAGTGACTGAATATAGCGTCGTACTGTGCCGAGAGCCTCACAGGAACCACCAGCAACAGCAGAATTATGGGCAAAATATGCTTTAACACGTTATTTAAACGAGGAAAACAATAGATTATTGTTCTTTATCAACTGTTAAAGTTGACAATTTAGAAAAGAAGATGATTTTATATGCCTTTCACGGTATTGCTGCCTGCACTCTCAGAAAATAAACTCTCCTAAAGAAAAACTGGCATCTCCATCATACCCTAAAGCCCACCGCTGAGGCATAACTCACACATCTTAAGGTGATTCTCATATCATTACCAAAGCCGTAAAATACTTATTTTTAGGTATTGTTCAAAAAAATGCATGTCAGTAATTTTGCACCCGCAGAAAAACTTTATAAATATGAGAAAAATTTTACTTCTTGTGCTTTTTGCCGCTACCATGACCACGGCAAAGGCATCCAATACTGTAATAGTATTGGGACTTGACGGGAAGGAGGCCGCTAAGTACGACATCAATGCCACACAGCGCGTCGACCTTACCAATCCTGATTCAGTACGTATCGTGATGACCGATGGCACCATAGTCTCTTTTGCTGCCGACGAGTTTCCAAGAATCAGCTTCACAGCCACGGCTACAGGCATCCTGACGCCTAAGAGCGCTACAGCCTCCGGCAAGCTCCGCGTATGGGCCGACGGCGAATCACTCTATGTAAGTGGCACCAACGGCGGCGAAAACATTGCCTTGTTCACCATAGGGGGTGCACGTATTGCCACGGGAAAGGCCTCCGAGGGTACCACACGCATTGCCATTGGCTCACTGTCTAAGGGCATATACGTGGTGAAGGCCGGAAAACAGGCTGCTAAAATCATTAAGAATTAAATCACAACCGCTAAAAACAGAAACGATGAAGAAAATACTTCTTTGCATTGCCGCCATGGGTATTGCAACCATGACAAATGCCCAACAGAATATAAAAATATGGCAATCAGGTAAATATACTGACGTAAACAACGCCGACAGCATAGCGCTGGTTCGCAAAAACCTGCCGGTCGACCTCGGACTGAGCGTCAAGTGGTCGTCAAATAATCTTGGAGCCAGCACGCCGGAAGGCTACGGCGACTACTACGCTTATGGTGAAACAGAACCCAAAACCGAGTTTTCTTGGGACAACTACAAGTTTGGTCAGAGCACGGCCCTTACCAAATATAACGCCACCGACAAGCTTTCTGAGCTCCTTCCTGCCGACGATGCCGCCACAGACAAGCTTGGCAAGGGCTGGCGTATGCCTACAAAGACCGAGTTTGAGGAGCTTACCAAGGGCCTCTCTTGGAAGAAAACCACACAGAATGGCGTAAGCGGATGGCTCGGCACAAGCAAGACCACCGGCAAGACCATCTTCTTTCCTTTCCCCGGCAACTATGATGGCTCCACGCTTAAGGATGTTGACAAGCAAGGCTACTATCGCACCACCACACTCAACACCGACGAAACCAAGGCTTGGTGCATGAGATTCATGTCGCGCTCACGTGGCTCCATGGCCTACCCTCGCTACCGTGGCTTTGCCATAAGGCCCGTATTCCAGGCCGACTCTGCCGCCGCAATCGGACAAACCATCATCGTCGTGGCCGGTGGAGATTCCACTCTGTTCGAGCATGTCGACAGCATCACGTTCTCGTCGGCCGCTCCTGCCAAGACGGCCTACCGTGACTTCACCGTCAATGGCGTAACCTTCCGCATGGTCTACGTTCAGGGGGGCACCTACTACCGTGGCGCACAGAGCACCGATCCTGATGCTCCGGGATACGTTAAGGAAACTGTCTTGGGCTCTGAGGGCCCGGTCTACAGCGTCAACATCACCGATTTCTACATGGCCGAGACCGAATGCACTCAGAAATTGTGGAAAGCGCTTTATCCCAACTACAGCTATTGGGGAATAGCCGGCGACAGTCTGCCGTGCAATGGCCAATACTACAGCGAGATGAATCAGTTCATTGCCTCGCTCAACAAATATCTTCACGAAAGCGGACAACTTGCCGCCGACGAGAATTTCACCATTCCTACCGAGAGCCAATGGGAGTGGGCTGCCCGCGGAGGCGTCAAGTCGCACGGCTACCGCTACTCCGGCAGCGACGACATTGACGCGGTGGCGTGGTACAAAGCCAATTCCAACCTGACGCTGCACAATGTGAAGCAGAAGGCTCCTAACGAGCTTGGACTCTACGATATGAGTGGTAATGCCTACGAGGCCACGTCTGACAACTTCTCGCAAAACTACTCTTGGGCCACCGACGGGCAGACTGATCCCACAGGTTCGGCCACAAAGAGCTCCTACGGACTGACCCGCCGCGGTGGCAGCTATCTGCAAACCTATCAGCGCTGCACCGTTACCAAGCGTGATTTCTACGACACCGACGCTGGCGGACAGGTAGATATGAGCTTCCGTCTGATACTGAAATAAGCAGGATTAATCTTACATTTTTAGTCATCCACAGCCGGTCTTGCTGCCACAGGCATTCCGGTTGTGGATTGTTTTTGCGCCTATACATTATTAATATATAGCCTCCGAAGGGCCAACCACGTCCAAACAAAAAGGGGAATGCACCATTTCCGGCGCATTCCCCCTTTTTCTTTTCCATTAAAATTTCAATATTCGTCCTCGTTCCAAAGGAAGTCTTCCTTTGTCGGATAGTCCGGCCAGAGGTCCTCAATGCTGTCGTAAACCTCGCCGTCATCTTCAATTTCCTGCAAATTCTCAAGCACTTCCAAAGGCGCACCCGAACGAGTAGCATAGTCTATAAGCTCGTCTTTCGTTGCAGGCCAAGGTGCATCCTCAAGTTTCGAAGCTAATTCAAGTGTCCAATACATAGTCCTAAAAATTTTACAAATTCTTATTTTTTTGCGTGCAAAAGTACATATTTTCCTTTAATATGCAACAGTTGTCATAATAAATTTTCTTCCTTTTTATCAATAAAGTTTAAATATCGGGCCAATACAAAGAAATAATCCGAAAGACGGTTGATGTAGGCAAGCGCTTCGGCTGATATGTTTTCGTCTTGCAGTGCCACCATTCGTCTTTCCACTCGGCGGCAAGTGGCTCGGCAAACGTGGGCCAGCGAGCCTCTGGTTGAGCCTCCCGGCAGCACGAAACCACCTATAGCGGGCAGCCTTTCTTGCATCTTGTCTATGGCTTCTTCAAGCTTATGGGGGTCAACGCTGACCGACCGGCTGCAGCAAGAAGCCAGATGAGCCCCCATACCGAACAAATCTCGCTGTATTTCCTCTAGCAGTGGCTCTGCGCTGAGCGAGTTCAGCAGCCCCACAAGGCTGTTCAGTTCGTCCAAACCGCCGTAAGCCTCAACGTATAAATCGCTCTTTGCCACCCTCTTTCCACCTATCAGGGTGGTCTTTCCGTTGTCTCCTGTCTTTGTGTATATCTTCATCTCAGAATTCTATCTTGTAGTGCTGCTTGTAAATCTTATGGTCAAAGAACACTATTCCGCAGTAGTACACATCAAAAGTTATGCCTGTGCGCTCGTCGGCCTGCAGTTTTTCCCAT
>CAZUWO010000009.1:0-2310 GCA_964623995.1 uncultured Prevotella sp.
CGATGGTGCCCGCAAGAAGTTTGCAAAAGAGGACTTTTGGGTGGAATGGCGTAAGCCTTGGTTCCGCGGTGGTCGTGGCACACAGCCCGACTCGCTGCGCTTCACTTACGATGTCAATCTCTATGCGGCAAATGAATACATGGAGCGCCAAGAGATGCTTGAGCGTGAACCTGTTTACACGCTTAAAGGCCTGAAGGAGACCAGCGACACTATATACTGGGATAACATAAAGGACAAAGTCAGCGTTGGCGATTATCTGTTGTTGCAGGTGAAGCCGCATGTTGTAAATGAGACTTCCATACAGTTTGTCGATGACTCTGTCAATGTAGTTGACTTTGCCCTTGCCAACCGCTTCACACCCAACTATTTCGAGTGTTCCAACGGTTTGGAGATTACCAACACCAATCCCACCAAGCTCTCCGTAAAGGACTTAACGGGCAAGACAGTAAAAATAGGCGAATATGACCTTGTTCTTGACGGTGCAGTACTAAAAGCCGGCAGCAAGGACGGTCATTTCTCAGGCACGGGCCATGTCATTTGGGAGCCTCTTAAACTGACTTGGAAACTCGCAGTGAAATTCGACGATATAGCCATCAACACCGACAATGAGGTATACGAAGGGTTGGTGGAGACATTTGAGGGCGATAAGGCAGATCCCATAATCGGCTCAGATGTCGTCAACAAATTGTTCACTGACTGGGGTATCGACAACCTAATCGGCGACACAGGCATTCCTTATGCCAACATGCTTCAGCAGACAGTGAACGGCAAGGTAGCCTCGCTTGCCGACGAGCTTGGCGCTGAAATAGCACCTTACTATCAAGCCATCAAGGACGGTAAGGCTAAGGCCTTGGGACTGCTGGAAGGTAATTTGGAGAACGTTACCTTCCCGCTGTCTATCCCCGATGATATTAATCCATTGCCAGTGGACTTGCAAATCTCCAAGATGAAGTTTGCGCCAACTTACGCCACAATGGACTTCTTCGGCACGTTTGTGGTGCCTGAGACTGAGGCAACGCAGAACCAAATACTATGCTTTGGCGCACCTCGCATCTGTATTTCACCTAAGAGTCTCATACCTGAGGGTACAACCATATCACTGATTAAAGATTTCACTATAAAGGACCCGCGCACCGATTACGATTGCACCTTCAAGGCACCACAGGACATTCTCAAACCTGAGGATGGATGCTATGTGTCTTGGAGCAACGGCAAGTTTGAGGCTTTCAAGTTTGACGTGGACATGACGCTGCCTAACTTAAAGAAAGTGTCGGGTGGCAAGGTTACCGAAGAGCGCCCGAAACTACACATCACAGCCGATATAAAGGCACCGATTGGCGAAGGCAAGCAAAAGATAGTCAGCTGGGACTGGTATGGAACCGCCACACTTGACCCCTTCGAGCATGAGGATCTGCCAGGCTATACGTTCCACGCTGGCGACAAGGTCATCATCGACCACTCGTTGCGCGAAAACGTGAAAGGCATGCCGGCGTTCCCCAAAGACTATGACATGGCCAAGGCTGGAATGCAAGGTAGTAATAAAGACGAGTGGATGGGCGTGTACATTCGCGAGATAGCCATGGATTTCCCCAAGGACATCAAGATTGGTAACGGCGAAGAGCCCATGAGGGTGGGCCTGTACGACATGTTCATCGACAAGTCGGGCCTGACAGTGGAAGCTGGCATCGTCAACTCTATCAATTACAAGCGTGGGGAGGAAGGCACTATTGGTGGCTTCGCCATCACCTTGGATACCATCTCCGTAAACTTCGTGCAGAATCAGCACAAGGACTTCCGTTTTTCTGGCAAGCTGCAGGTGCCGCTCTTCAAGGGCACCGTCAACTATGCCTGCAACATCTACAACCAGCGCTTCACTCAGAAGGGCACTAAGGAGGGGTATGCCTACGTTTTCAAGACCTGGCAGATGGAAGGACTGAGCTTCGACTTCATGCTCGGCAATCTCGACCTCAACGAGAAACTCACTTATCTGCTCGTGGAAGCCTTGCCCGATGAGAAGGGAGAGCTCAAGACTAATGTCGAATTGCTGCTCGGCGGCGAGGTTACTATAGCAGGAACCGAAACGGCCAACGAGTTTATTAAGGACAAGCTCAAAGCTTTACCCATCGATTTTTCTATCCCATCCATCAAGTTCTGCAAGATGCGCTTGGCCAACAACCGCAGCTTCGAGTCGGTCTATGAGCGGCAGATGCAGCAGGCAGCGCTTGAAGAGACAAAGAAGATGGAAGGCGAAGCCAAGAAATGGTGGAACGAGGCAAAGGACATCGACCTGTGTGAGGGCAAGCTCTTCCT
>CAZUWO010000009.1:2320-9678 GCA_964623995.1 uncultured Prevotella sp.
TAGGACCTTTTGAGTTCTCGCTCACCAAATACGATTTCGACTTCCAGGGCAAGCAACTCATGGTAACCCTCGGTGGAGGCATAAAGTTCAGCAAGAGTCTCGACATTTCGGCCGATGTGTCGATCACCATCAACGCGGAGCTGAACATCCCGAAGGACAAGTTCAACTTCTCAGCTTACTCATTAGACTATAAGAGTACCGATTTTAGCGATGCCACCATCAAGTTCGACATGACCGGACTGAAACTCAGCGGGACACTCGCTGCACTCAAGGACAAGAGCAAAGGCAGCGGCTACTCTGGTAATCTGAAGCTCGAAGTTGGCGGCGGCCTCTTCATCGTCGATGTCAACGGAGGCTACTACGACTACAAGGGCTCGAGCAAGAACTTCTCCTACGGCTACTTCAAGGCCGTGGTGGGTGGCAGCAAACTCGGCATGCCCATGGGACCAATTACGCTCACTGGTCTCACTGGCGGCTTCTACGTGAATTGCGTCTACAATCCAGAAAATGAGGAAAAGCCATACGTGGGCGACAACACTGAGGATGCTATCGGCATACTCTTCGGCGTAGGCCTGGCCACCACCGACCGTGCCTTTAGCGGAGACTTCGAGTTTGCCGTGTGCGTCATGCCAAATGTCAACAGCGAGGGCAAGAAGAACTACCGCCTCTCCACTTTCCGATTCGACGGCAAGATGGCGGCCCTCAAGGGTATGGTCAAGGCCGATGTGCTCCTCGTATACCAAAATGATGACCGCGACCGCTACTTGCAGCTCAACGTAACCGTCGACGCCAAGGCAGACGGAGCCATACCTGAGAGTCTGAAGAACCTCAAGGCCAAACTGGAGGAAGACAAGGGTAAACTTGACAAGCTCAGCAATGGCTTCAAGGACAAGCTCGACAACAAGATCAATGAACTCGGTTTGGGCGACCTGGCCGACTGCATCAAAGGGGACATGGGTTCACCTGGCGACAGCTTTAAGCAGGGAGTAGAGGACAACAACGACAGCAAAACCGGCAAAGATGCCGCCGACGCTGAAAAAGCCTATAATGATTACAACAAGGAGGGCGAAGGTGAAGGCAAGAAAGACGACGTGAAGTTCTCTACGCCGTCGGCTCACATTCCACTCGACATTCGCATACAAGGCAAGCGCGACGGGCAAGAGCTTCCCAACGTGGCTTGGCACGTCTATCTCGGCGAGCCTGCCGCCGACAAGCGATGCACGTTCACCCTCGTCGACTTCGAATCGGACATTGTTACCGTAATAGTGGGTGCCAACGCATATTTCTGCCTTGGTAGTGAGCTGCCAAACAATGGCCAACTGCCTCCACTGCCCGACGAGGTGATAGAGTTCCTCGACGGCGGAGTGCATGGCAATGCCAAGAGCGACAACCTCAGCAAGGCTCTCAGTGCCCAGCAACGCACCCTGCGCGACATCCAGTCTCGTATGAACGGCTGTGGCGGCGTGATGCTTGGAGCCTCTGTCTATGGCAAGCTGAAGGTAGACCTCGGCCTGTTCTATGCCAGCATGGGTCTCAACGCCGGCTTCGATGTCTCCATTGTCAAGCTCTCGGGCAACGCAATGTGCGTCAATCTCGGCGGACGACCCGGCTACAACGGCTGGTATGGCAGCGGACAGCTATATGCCTACCTCTACGCAGGACTTGGTTTCCGTGTCGATTTAGGTTTCTTCAAGCGCGACATCGACTTGCTCAAGGCAGGACTCGGCGGTGTGCTTGAGGCAAAAATGCCAAATCCAAGCTACTTCCGCGGCAAGTGCCGTGCTGAGCTGAAGTTGCTCGGTGGACTGGTGCACATCAACAAGACCTTCCAGTTCACTTGCGGCGACTACTGTCAGGTGTTCCTTGGCAATGCTCTCGACGCATATAATATGTTCGGCGACATCAGCATGGGCTACGACAAACTGTCAGAAGCCGCGGAGAAGCCCTACAGCGCCATGCTCACAGGCAAGCCACAGGTTACCACCACCAATACTCTGGACCGCTCAATCCGCGTAATCGATCCAACAGAGGAAGACCGCATCAAAAATACTTCTGGCGGTGAGGGTGCCGAAGAATTTGGCGCACTGGCAAGCCGAACCTTCCGCTTCCACCTCACTGACAGTGTGCAACCCTACATACAGGAATTCAACGACACCATATCTGCCAGCCGAGGATACAATGTCATCAATCAGTTGGTGAATGGCAAGTTGAAAGAGGTCAACCACGTGCCAGTGAAGCAATATCTCGACTACACTATCAGCAGTGAGCAGGTCATTCTCAACCTCACACGTCTCAACCCTGGCAAGGTCTATCGCATCACCTTCGCTGGCTGCGCACAGGAGTTCCGCACTGGCCGTTGGACCGATCCTGAGAACTGGGACTCCATAGCTGGACGATATCGCCCTGAGCCATGGCAACAGAGGAAATGCTACTACATAGCCACTCTGCCCGCGGACAAGGCCGAATATGCCGCCGACTACGACTCCATATCGGGTGCCGTAGATTTGCAGCAGTTCGTGAAGCTGGCTTACCCAATGGCCTACGATGAAGCCTCGCGCAAGACCGGTATGGTAACGCTGAAGAGTGAGAATCGCACCGTGGTCAATCGCGTGGATGCACAACGACCCATGATAGCCCTCTCTGAGGACATCAGTGGCAAGTACTTCGACAAGGGCACTCTCACTTGGAAGCTTTTTGGCACCGACAGTGGAAGCGCCTTAGACAGTGTCGACAACAAGTGGCTCACGCCGGCGGGATTGTGCATGATGACCCCCTCGAGATCCTTCACCACCACAATGAGTGAGGGCACTGGCTATAAGCTCCGCCTGGACTACCAATGGTCGCGTCAAGACTCGGTTTCAGAGTGGACCAAACTGCGTGAGAACACCGTCTTCGGCAAGGCCGCCGCACTGGACGCCTACAATCAGTTGAAGAAGACTTTCAACAATGAGAAGATATACCGAGTGTCGATGAAGACCTTCAAGGAGACTGTTGGCATAAGCGACCGTAGCAACGGACGCGTTTCAGCAAGCGGTTCAGTGAATCTCAGCAGTGGCACTCAGTCGCAGGACAATGAGAAATACATCGTCTCAGTGGAGAGATTCGGAACGTCGCTCAAGACCATTACCTTCACCAAGGAATTGGTAAGTATACCATTCGAAGTGACAGACGACACTGCCAAGGTGGAATATGACCGTGCCTTCAAGGCCACGCGTCTTGACGCTGTCTATCCTGATTACGGTGCAGGCAGCAGCACCGAGGGATTCTCCTTCCCCGACTATTCCGACGAGCAGCTCGTTGGCTACTCTCAGACGGCCAACACGCTTTCTGGCTTCAAAAAGTACCAGTCGCGCCCGTGGATCACAATCGACCCATTCGCCTATCTGAGCTACATGGCCAATCTTAACTTCGTCTCTGGCTATCGAGTTAAGACGAATGACTATGGCCTCGACATTACCACAACGGGAAGTCTCGCGGCACAGACGCCGTTCGACGAGACATTCTGGGAAATGGGACAATCGGAAGGCCAGAAGTACAACGAGTACCAGGTGAAGATGGGCTATGACAACAACGTGAACCGCGTATTCCTCGCCAGCTCCCGCTATCAGAACGAGCAGAGCTTCTATCCGCTGCGCCTCGGCGACAGTAGAGTGGGCGAGGGCGTGGGCGTCCGGAAGTGGGTTACACGCAGTCCGAAGGAGATTGTTGCGCTGTTTAGCAACCTCACCTCAGTGGCCGAGCAGCTATCACAGGACCTCGACCGCACGCTCACCCAGCGCGAACAATACGGCTGGGACAACAAGAAGGACTGGAAGCCGTGGCTTGAACTGTACAAGGACAAGTACGCCATCTTCACTGCAGGCACTGACGAGAGCAACACCTACACGTTGCGCGTGCCTTACTACCAGTACGCTATTGTGCGCATGGGCGGCTGGAGACAGAGCGATGACAATGTTAAGACAACTGAAGGCAACTCCGGCTACGATGACGACTTCAACAAGGACGACGTGCGCCACTGGCGATTCTACAAGAACTTGCCCGCACGTGCCTTCTACCTCAGTTCAGCCTACTCATGGGGCGGACTAACTCTCAACGCCACTGGGCTTGACCTTTACTCCTGCGACGGCACGGAGGATCCCAACGTCTTCGCCCAGCAGAATTATAAGGACTACAAGGCATCGGCCTCCTACGGTTGGCGCGCCAACAACGAGGAAAACCGCATTTTCCTCTATCAACGAGAGAAGAATAACGGAAAGTGGGGCAGCTGGAAGAAATATGCCGAATACAATGCCCAGCAAATGGACCACATGGACGACACAGAACTGGCCAAAGTCAACGCAAGCTATGCCGAGAAATACAACACCGACAAGGTGGAGTACAAGGTCGGCTGGGAGTGCCGAGCCTACCAACTGACAAACCTCTCTGACAAACGCCAGGGAAACTTCCGCACCGATACGCCTAACGGAAATCTCTACAAGACACCATTCACCTCTTCACTCAGTCATAGTTTGAAGAAAATAAAATGTACAGACTACCGTGTCAACGCCTGGGATTTCGACAAGCAGTGCTGGACAGTCTATGGAGGCGATGAGGCTGCTGAAGCCAACAAACTGTTCTACACAGTATACGACTATACATATAACGGACAGCGCTCCATCATCACTACTGGCTATGATCCATCTTCTAATGGTGCGGTAACAAGTGGCACAGGTACAACTGGCTCAACGAACCAAGGAAGCACCACAGGTAGTGCCACTGGCAGCACTGGCGGCACAACATCTGGTCAGCCCACCACTTCCACGTCGGACAGCAAGCCAACCGTTACAGCAAGCAACTACTCTATGTCATTCATTGCCGACAAGGGCAAGGAGGCGAAGAAGAGCATTTCTGTTACAGGTAAAGACCTCAACGGCCTCATCCAGGTTAAGGTCTATGGCGATGGCTTCAATGTGGACAAGACAACCATCCAGCAGACCAACCGCAAGGCGAGCGGCACCATAACGATTACCTTCAAGCCCGAAAAGGGCGGCACCGTCAACGGCACAGTAACGCTAAGCAGCGCGGGAGCAGAGGATCAAGTCGTCAAGGTGATGGGCATCTGCCAAAGCAAGATAGAGCCCGCCCAGACGACCTACGCGTTCGGCACAGCGAGACTGAAAGAGCCAGTGAAGAAGGAAATAGTGGTGAAGCGCAGCAACCTCAACGAGGACATCAAGGTTACCGTCAGCGGCGACACGCAGCACTTCTCGGTGAGTGGAACCACGCTTGACAAGGATCGCTCCAGCGGTTCCTTCTGGGCAACCTACAAGCCACTGGCTGCCGGTAACCACACTCTGACGATTACTCTCACATCTGGTAGTCTGAAGAAGACCATCACCCTTACCGGCAACTGCCTGGCACCGACGATAACCGTCAGCCCAGATGCGGCGATGAACTTCTCCATCAAGGACAGTAAGTCGCAGTCGAAGACCATCACTGTGAGCGGCAAGAACATAGCCTGGAACTCTAATGTTCAACTTGCTCTCGACGGCTATAACAAGGACCACTTCTCTGTCTCAAAGAGCAAGGTTGACCACGAGAATGGCACCATCAGCGCCACAGCGGTAACCATCACGTTCAATGCTACAAAGATAGGTGTATACAAGGCCAATCTCAAGCTCACAACCGATGGCATGACAAAGACTATTGAGCTGACGGGAATCTGCCAAGGCACCATAGAGCCCGCCCAGACGACCTACGCGTTCGGCACAGTGAGGCTGAAAGAGCCAGTGAAGAAGGAAGTAGTGGTGAAGCGCAGCAACCTCAACGAGGACATCAAGGTTACCGTCAGCGGCGACACGCAGCACTTCTCGGTGAGTGGAACCACGCTTGACAAGGATCGCTCCAGCGGTTCCTTCTGGGCAACCTACAAGCCACTGGCTGCCGGTAACCACACTCTGACGATTACTCTCACATCTGGTAGTCTGAAGAAGACCGTCAGCCTCACCGGCAACTGTCTGGCACCGACGATAACCGTCAGCCCGAATGCTGCGATGAACTTCTCCATCAATAATGGCAAGTCGCAGTCGAAGACCATCACTGTGAGCGGCAGGAACATAGCTTGGAACTCTAACGTTCAACTTGCCCTTGACGGCTATAACAAGGACCACTTCTCTATCTCCAAGAGCAAGGTTGACCACGAGAATGGCACCATCAGCGCAACATCTGTAACCATCACGTTCAAAGCCACGAAGAATGGTGTATACAAGGCCAACCTCAAGCTCACAACCGATGGCATGACAAAAGCCATTGAGTTGACGGGAATCTGCCAAGGCACCATAGAGCCCGCCCAGACGGCCTACACCTACGGCACAGTGAGGCTGAAAGAGCCAGTGAAGAAGGAAGTGGTGGTGAAGCGCAGCAGCCTCGACGAGGACATCAAGATTACTGTCAGCGGCGACACACGCCACTTCTCGCTGAGCGACACCAAGCTGGACAAGAACCGCGCCAGTGGCTCTTTCTGGATAACCTACAAACCACTGGCTGCCGGCAACCACAGCATTACTGTTACCCTCACCTCCGGCAGTCTAAAGAAGACCGTAACACTCTCTGGCACCTGCCTGGCACCGACAATAACCGTCAGTCCAGATGCGTCGATGACCTTCTCTGTCAAGAGCGGCAAGACGCAGTCGAAAGTCATCACCGTGAGCGGCAGGAACATAGCCTGGAACTCTAACGTGCAACTTGCTCTCGAAGGCAATAACAAGAGCAACTTCTCTATCTCCAAGAGCAAAGTGGACCATGAGAATGGTACCATCAGTGCGACTGCGGTAACCGTCAAGTTCAAAGCCAAGACGAAGGGTGTCTATAAGGCTAACCTTAGGCTTACCACCGACGGAAAGACAAAGACCATCGAACTGACGGGCACATGCACGCAGTGAGCCATTCACGATTAATCATGGAAACAAAAGAAGAACCATACAAAATGAGCAACAAAGCAAGCAATATGACATCACGCACATCTATATTCCGCTCATGGGCCGCTGCGGTCCTGCTGACCATTGCCGCATCCACAGCCATGGCCGACTCTCTTGACTCTCTGAGCACGAGTAAGCCTGAGCGGCTGCTGCCTGGCACCAGCCTCGCGCCGCGCGTGGGCTCAACTTCCGCGACTGAAGATCTTAACGTGCCTATAGAGGTTGTGGCTCGTGCATATAGCGACAGCATTACCCTGCGTTGGGCCATAGCCAGCTATCCCGAGTGGCGCTATCTGACGCGCACTGGTGTGGACATTCTGCGCCACAACGCAGACGGAATGGGCTTCAGTGTTGACACGTTGGCCCGCGGCGTCAAGCCACTGTCGCTCGAAGTTTTCCGTA
>CAZUWO010000009.1:9688-45520 GCA_964623995.1 uncultured Prevotella sp.
ACCTCGCTATGGGGTCTCTCTATGGCGAGGGGGAGATGACACCGGAGGAAAGCCCATATTACTCAAAGTCAGTGGAGGCTTTGGGCGATGTGGCAGAGGATCAGAAGATGCGAATTATCGGTGCCTTTATAGCCGCCGACCGTCGACCCGATCTGGCTCGCGCCTTGGCATTGAGTTACACCGACCATAACGTGAAGGCTGGGGCAACCTACAGCTACTATGTGGTGCCATCTCGTCCTGACACCACAGGCCATCTCTTTATAAGCAACGGCATAATAGAGCGCGTGAAGAATGAACGCTACAAGCCGAAGCCATACGATGTGGCACTGCGCGACAGCGTAAACGGCCACTGCAAAGCCGTAATCAGCTGGGACGACACGGCCAGTGGAATGTTCGAGATTTACCGACGTCGCGTGCAGACTGACGTCAAGGGCAATGTTGCGAAACTCGACGACTGGCAGAAACTGACTGACGCACCATACGTGCCGCCTTTCAATTTCGCATTCACCTCGCAGTCCATAATCTTTGCCGACAGCGTGCCTGAGATTGGCGACTACGAATACTGCGTTCAGGCTTATGACGCCTTCGGCGACGTTACGCCCAAAAGCGCCACGCACCGCGTGCACTATCCAGACATGCTACCGCCAGCAGGTCCTGAGATAAGCTACATCTACATCGACAGACCTGACGAGACTGACCCTTCGGCACACATCTTCGCTGAGATACACTTCAGCAAGATGGACATGGAGTCCGACTTCACCCACTACACCGCCCTTTACTACAACGAACGCGACTCAATGCAGTCGTGGAGGCTGCTCACCAATCAATACATCGCCCCCTCCGACACCATGGTGCGTGTCGATGTCACTCATGTCAGTACAGGCATGGTGACCATAGCCGCCGTCGACACAGCTGGCAACATGGGCTATGCAATGCCAAGGCTCATGCGGGTCGCTGACCTCAAGCCGCCATCGGCTCCAACCAACCTGCAGGCCGATGCCCAACTTGACGGCACCATAATGCTAACCTGGGACATGGCCGACACCCTCGACCTGAGAAACTATGACGTGTTCTTCGCCAATGCGCCCGACCACGAATTCATCCAGGCCAACAAGGCTCCTGTATACGGACGCGCATTCCTCGACACTGTGGCTGTGAACGCCAACGAGCGGTACATTTATTATTTTGTGCGAGGTATGGACTGGAATACCAACCAGGGACTGCCCAGCGACACGCTGCGCGTGCTCAGGCCTAACAGTGAGGTGCCTTCAATGGCCCATCTTGACAAGATGTGGGTAGACGACAAGATGATACACACCCGCTGGGTTGGTGTGGGCGACGAAGTGGCAGCGCGATATGAAGTATATCGCCGAAAGGAAGGCGACAAAGACTGGTCTCTGTTGCGCACTCTCGATGCCGACTCTGTTAGAGCAATGGACTATGTGTTCCAGATTGACGACGCCGTAGATCCAAACTACAAACGCGGTTATGAGTACGCCGTTCAGACGGTGAGCTTGTGGGGACTGACTTCAGGACTGACACCTGTTCTCACGGCAAGGCTTTCTAACAGCAATTTCGTGGACTTTAAGCTAACTCTTGAGGGAACCTACAACGCTGCAGACAACACAACAAAGATAGCCTGGGAAGCGGGCAACCTGCCCACTGATGCACCGTTCTTCTACTGTATATGGCGCAAAGGACCACACGATGACGGTTTCGGCTACATTACAGATGCTCCATCTTCAGAACATTTCTACACTGACCACAACCTTGAGCCTGGACAATCGGCACAATTCCGCGTCTCTGTTAGATTCCGCGATGGCAGGCAAGGGCCAACATCAAACATCATAACTGTCACAGCGCCAACAAAATAATAATAAACAAAAAACGACCCATGAAGAACCTTCTCCATTTCATAGCTATAGGCGCCATTGTCCTGTTGGGCTCTTGCGGTGATTTCTATACATTCGAAGATTCAGAACCCGAGGGCGAGGTGTCTATGAGAGTAGCGCAGGACACTGTGTATGTCATGACTGGCGACACTATTCCTTTACAAGTGAACTTTACACCTTCAACCAATGACAACCAGCCGGTGTTTTGGTATCCGGCCAATGGCATCGATACGTGTGTGAAGGTTGTCAATGACACGCTGACGGCACTGCGGCGGGGTGAACTGGACATGGTCGCCGTGGGCGGAAATGGAAGGCTTGCCGATACCTGTCATATTGTTGTAATTGACCGATGGACGAGGCGCGATTTCGATCGTGAACAACCGTCTGACATGGTGATTTATGCCAATATAACCATTGGTGGCAAGCCTTGGAACCCCGCCACGCAGCAAGTGGTGGCCGTGGTGCGCGGGCAGTTGGCTGGCTTTGCTGAACTTCGTGAGGCTCACGGCGTGTCTTATTCACTGCTGCGTCTTTGGAGCCTTGACGACGAAGACGTGGGCACGGTTACGCTGCTCTGTTATGACCAGTCGCGCCGTTGGCTCTACAGGGCCGCGCAGCAGCCTGAATTCACGGCTTTGTCGGCATTAGGAACACTCTCTTCACTTTATCAAATAAACTTCTGAAACCATGAAAAATAAGTCATCATATTCATTCCTGCTTCTGCAAGCTCTCATCTTGTTGCTCTTTAGCGGCTGTAACCTTTATATGGATGAGGGAGACAACAATCTGTCTGACTTCGAGAACGGGGACGGCTTCACAGCGCCAAAGACCGTTAGCGACAGCATCACCACGGTAACCTACCAGTTCAACGAGGGCACAAAGATGCTAAGTGAGAATTATCGTCCATACATTATACGTTATCGAACCGACACACTTTATGACCAGACGGAGATATATCTGCGGAAGGACATACCCGCGACTCTTTTGCCCGCCAGCGGTAACAAGCTCGCTACCGACCTCTTTGACATCTTTGATGGAGGACTTATCCATCAGGTGGATGCCGTGATGGAAAAAGATGGTCAGATTGTGGTAAAGGCTCATCGCGTTACTGTGGACGATGTGTTCAAGACGCTTAATATAACAAGCGACTTCTATGTGTCGATGGACACTACCAATGTGGATAACGCTGATAATGCCACACGGGTTAGGGGCAGAAAAGAATACGGTTACAAATTAAAGCCTGTCAACAAACTTGAGGCAGAGAGGACGAAGGCTGATGATGCCACACAGGTCGAGGGCAGGAAAAAATACGGTTACAAGCGTCAGGCAGAGGGGACGGAAACTGATGACACATACAATGAAAAAGATTTTGACTTTACTTTCTTTGAAGAAGAATTTGTTTATCCCTCTTTTTCTTTGGAACCTAAAGATATCGATAAATGGGAAAAGTTGGAAAAGTTGAGCCCCAAAACGCAAGAAGTCCTAAAAGGGGTGAGCAACATTAGTAAGAAACTCGACGCGTCGATTGTTAAGCCTTTTGGTAAATTCGATGGTGGAGCGGGTGCTGTGGCAAAGATGGGATTGAAAATGCACTTTGAATTCTATAAAGAAAAGAAGTATATTGATCTTCATGGTTGGACCTACGTCTCGTTAGACCTCGGTTTATTCTTCAAAGAAGTGAAAGGTGGCATTTGCATTGGTCTTGTAGGAAATGGGAAAAAGAAGGTGAATCGTTCCAACCCGTCGGTAGGTTCGTCAACCACCGAAGTGAGTAAATACTTGGTGAACATCATGACAAAAGATATTCCCATACCGGCTGGTCCCGTTAAATTGGATATCACTTCTGTTACACATATTATAATTGACCTTTTCGCATCATACAGAAATGACAGAGAAAATGGATTGCTGTATGGTAAGCATTATCAACGCAATATAACAGAATTTGGCTTCCATGATGATCCAGTCAATGGCAGATACAGCTACCCACGAGGCAAATCGTCGACAAATAAAGGCTACGACACTGAAGACGAATGGTCTGCCTCGTTTGCTGCCGGCGTAGAATTGCATACTTATTTGGATATCATAGTTAAATTATACAAAGCAATGCAGATGAAACTTACTCCTGAGGCTTCTTTAACTTTTGGCTATGAGAAGAAACTTAATGATAAGTATAACATCAATAACTTCATCATGGACTCAGGCTCCCAAAGATCCCTTGACTATGGTGGCGACAGTAACATTTATGTTCAACTTGGTGCTGGGTTGACTATGAGTGGAGTGCTGAAATTCGGATTCTGGTCGGTGGATTTATTCAGTCTGGACATACTCTCAACTTCCAAAACATGGAAATGGAATTGTTACCCAGAGTTTGCCACTAACATAACATTTGATGAGAAAAACTCTACGCAAGAAACTCCAGTCTATGATGCTGAAGTAAAGGTAATCAAAGATTATATCAATAAGCCACGTGAGGCTCCAATGCTTGCCATCTATTCTGCGTTATTAAATAACCCAGAGGGGCCAAAGACGTTTGTAAAGCTTGTAAAGTCAGAAAATGAGACATCAATCTTCGATGACAAGACCACGTATCGCTACCACTTTTCCTTAGCAGGAGGTGACAGATCTATATTCTATTTTGCCGTACCTATTTACATTACTGGGTTTGGCATGACCAGGCAATATTTGCATGGCACACCTACACCTTTCTTTTTAAAAAATTTGACCCTGACCTTGTCTAACTTTGAGCAGCTGAAGGTTCGTGATTCTGGTATGGAACATTCTAATAACGTCTATGCCTTCAAGTTCAATCTGAGTGGGGTGGCTTCGTCAAGTTCGAAAAAGGATAAAGTGTTGATTAACATCTATGACCAAGAAGAAGGAACCCTTTTGGCGTGGAGAGAATTCTCGATGGGGAAGTTGCCTGTGGGACGAATCTCTCAAGATTACGTGTTCTTTTTCACTGGCAACAGAAGCCATTATTATGTTACAGTGACTTACACTCAAAAAGATGAAAAAGACAATTACATCACAGCCACCTGGGGCAGCTTGGACATTTATTATGGTGGCGGCTCAGAGGAGATTGACGACATACGTTATGACTTTACCGGTGAAAATTCGTCGAAATATAACCTGTTGCAATAAATGGTATAAACAAGTATAAGAGGGCCTGCATTTGGGGAAGACAGAAGCGTTCTGTCTTCCCTTTTGCTTTCCAAGTATGTGCGTCTTACTTCTTCTTCCGGCTTATTTTTCCTCAAGATAACCTTTCAGATATTGGCCGGTGAAGCTCTGAGGGCATGCGGCCACGTCCTCTGGCGTGCCTTGCACTACGAGATGGCCTCCCTTGTCGCCACCGTCGGACCCAAGGTCGAGCACCCAGTCGGCACACTTTATCAGTTCCATGTTGTGCTCTATCACAAGCATTGTGTGGCCACGGTCTATCAAAGCGTTGAAAGCGTTGAGCAACTTGGTTATGTCGTGGAAGTGGAGGCCCGTGGTGGGTTCGTCGAAAATGAATAGAGTGGGTTCCCTCTTTTCCAACCCGATGAAATAGGCCAGTTTCACGCGCTGGTTCTCGCCGCCGGATAGGGTAGAGGAGTTCTGCCCGAGCTTGATGTAGCCAAGTCCAACGTCGTTGAGCGGGCGGAGCCTGTCCACAATGGTCTTTTGGCCGTATTGCCCGAAGAAGTCGATGGCCTCGCTGACCGACATTTCAAGCACGTCGTATATGCTCTTGTCGTGGAATTTCACATCGAGCACCTCACGTTTGAACCGTTTGCCATGGCAAGAGTCGCACTCTAGAACCAAGTCGGCCATAAACTGCATCTCAACGGTTATCACGCCAGCGCCCTTACACTCCTCGCAGCGTCCTCCCTCGGCGTTGAAACTGAAATACTGCGGCGAGAAGCCTAATTGCCGTGCCAAGGGTTGGTCGGCGAAGAGCTTGCGTATCTCGTCGTAAGCGCCAACGTAGGTGGCTGGATTTGAGCGCGTTGACTTTCCTATTGGATTTTGGTCAACAAACTCTATGCGCTTTATGGCGTCGAGGTCGCCCTCCAGACCACTGTATTCGCCTGGAACGTCGGCAGGCTCGTCCATCCGCCGTTTCAGGGCAGGGTAGAGGATGCCTTTCACCAATGAGCTTTTTCCAGAACCACTCACACCAGTAACCACAGTGAAAGTGTTGAGTGGGAACTGTGCGTCGATGCCCTTCAAGTTGTTCATTCGGGCTCCTTTAACCGTTATGCTCATGTTCCACCTGCGCCGCGATGCTGGCACTGCTATCTTTTCGCTGCCAGTGAGATACTTCACAGTGTACGACTCGGGGTATTTCTTGGCCAGGGCAGTGTCGGTGCGTTCTGGCACCTTGCCGGCAAAAACTATTCGGCCACCGTTGATGCCAGCGTCTGGTCCAACGTCAATCAGATAGTCGGCTGCACGCATTATCTCTTCATCGTGCTCCACCACTACAACAGTGTTGCCTATGTCGCGCAGCTCTCTGAGCACCTTTATCAACCGGTCGGTGTCGCGGCTGTGAAGGCCTATGCTGGGCTCGTCAAGTATGTAGAGACTGCCCACGAGACTGCTGCCGAGCGATGTGGTCAGATTGATGCGCTGCGACTCACCACCAGAGAGTGTATTCGACTGTCTGTTTAGCGTAAGATAGCTAAGACCCACGTCAACAAGGAATTGCAATCTCGATTTAATCTCTACGAGAAGCCGTTGGGCTATCTTCTCTTCCTGTTCTGTAAGATGCAAATTGTCGAACCAGACCTTAAGGTCGCCGATGGGCATAACAACGAGGTCGGATATGCTTCGGCCACATATTTTCACGTAGTCGGCCTCTTTCTTCAGCCTCGACCCGTGGCAGGTGGGGCATATCGTGCGCCCACGATAGCGGCTCATCATCACCCGATATTGTATCTTGTACTGGTTGGCCTTAACCATTTGGAAGAAGCTGTTGATGCAGACACGCTCATTCTCAGGACGGCGCTTGTCTGATGGCAGTCCCTCCCATAGCATTCTCTTCTCGGCCTTGGTCAGTTCGTAGTATGGCTTGAATATAGGAAAATTGTCGGTTGCTGCCCTGCGGCAGAACTCCTCCTGCCACATTTTCATCTTGTCGCCATGCCAGCATTGCACGCATCCATCGTAGACACTTAGCGAAGTGTTGGGCACGACAAGCCGCTCATCAATGCCGATTATGGTGCCAAAGCCTTCGCAAGTTGGGCAAGCGCCCAGTGGAGAGTTAAAGGAGAACATGTTGTCATTGGGTTCCTCGAATTTAATACCATCGGCTTCAAACCGAGTACTGAAGTCATACGACAGGTTGCTGGGCAATATCATAATGCGACAGAAGCCATCACCCTCATAGAAAGCAGTCTCAAGCGAGTCGGTAAGGCGACTTACCATGTCCTTATCGTCAAGATTAAGAGACAATCTGTCTATTACAAGCCAAATGCTTTTGGCCTCACTGTCTATTATAACTTTATGCTCGGCAAGGTAATCCTCAATTCTCACGACATCTCCATCAGTCCAAATCCTCACATAACCTTCTTGCAAGGCCATCTGAAGTTGCTGAATCACAGTCCTACCTTTAACCACTTTGAGTGGTGAAAGTACAAGAAACTTTGTGCCGGTAGATATTGTAGAAAGCTTATTAATAATATCTTCAGGTGTGTGGCGTTTTACCTCCTCGCCGCTGATAGGGGAGAACGTATGGCCAATTCGGGCAAACAGCAATCGCAAATAATCGTAAATTTCAGTGGAAGTGCCGACTGTTGACCGTGGGTTGCGTGCTATAACTTTCTGCTCTATGCTGATAGCTGGAGGTAAACCTGTAATTATGTCAACCTCAGGCTTTTGCATTCGTCCAAGAAACTGCCTAACGTAAGACGACAGCGACTCCACGTAGCGGCGTTGACCCTCTGCATATAGAGTATCGAAAGCCAACGACGATTTGCCGGAACCGCTAACTCCGGCTATTACTATAAATTTATCGCGTGGTATCCGAAGTGATATGTTCTTCAGATTGTTGACACGCGCACCTTTAATCTCTATATAGTTTTCCATTTGTGTGTGCAAAAATACTAAATTTATTTTGGATATTGAATTTGTTTGGCTACATTTGCATTGCAAATTAAATAAGTAATAAGAGTATGAAAAAATTAAGATTAGTGGCTATTGCCACAGTGCTGATGCTGGCAGGAACGGCAAACGCACAGTCGACTTATGAGAATATAAGCGCCAATACGGTAGAAAACAAGCAAGTGGACAGTTACTATCAGCAGTGGCTGAGCCAGTATGAGCAGGTAGGAAGTGAGATAAATGAAATATCAGAGCAGTACGACAAGGAAGTGGCCAAACGCGGTTATCCGAAGAAAAAGACTGTGCAGGCTAAAATAGAACTCGTAAAGCAATACATAACTTTACTGGAAACGCAACTCACTGACAGTCGACTAAACGATAATCTCGATACTGGCAAAGTGAAAAACAAAATTGCCGCTTGGAAAAAGCAACAGTCTGACTTGGAGAATCTATTGAAAAAGATTTAAGACGCCAATCGAGTCATAATGCCGATTATGATAAATAGGAGATTTCGATTTAAGCACTTCTCTATTAAACAAGATAAATGCGCTATGAAAGTGGGCACAGACGGTGTGCTGTTAGGTGCATGGGCGCAAGGCGGAAATTCGATTTTAGACATTGGTACAGGCACAGGTTTGCTGGCATTGATGATGGCCCAGCGATATGGCAACGCCCATGTAGTTGGCATCGATGCCGAGGCGGAAGCCTGCAGTCAAGCCAAAGATAACGTCAGTCAATCGGCATTTGCAGATAGAATCAATATTGAATTATGCCGCTTTCAGTCTTTTTGGCCGAAAGCGACAGCTTTTTTCGATGCAATAGTCTGCAATCCACCGTACTATACCAATTCTTTGAAGAACCCGAACAAATCGCGCAGCATGGCAAGACATGCAGATTCTCTGCCTTTTGACCAATTAGCCAAGGGCTGTTCAAAGCTACTTAGTAAAGACGGAGCATTGAGTATGATACTTCCAACGGTGAGTTCTGAAGCCTTCAAGTTAGAAGCTACTGTTTGCGGCTTGTTTCTTGGACGGGAAATATTGGTGAGTACAGTTAGCTGTAAAGCGCCTAGCCGAGTGCTGCTGACCTTTTTTAAGCGGCATCCTAAGATTATGGACAGACGTCAGGAATGTCTATTCGTAGCAGAAAATACCAAGTCTGCATGGTATGAAGCATTAACTAATGATTTCTATCTGAGCTGAATAACTACAGATAAAATATTAACAACCAACTATTTAAAGAGAAAACAAACTAATGAATAAGCAAGTGAAAGGATACATTCTGGCATGTGTAGCGGCATCGACTTATGGACTCAATCCTCTGTTTGCCCTCACTCTGTATGCCGATGGAATGGATTCCGATTCAGTGCTATTCTTCCGTTACCTCCTAGCATTACCAATTGTAGGCCTTATGCTCAAGATGCGTGGGCACAGTTTCATAATGCCGGCAAAGCAATTTTCCATCATTGTGATGCTAGGACTGCTTTTTGCCATGTCGTCTCTAACTCTATTCTTGAGCTATCATTACATGGCGGCGGGCATAGCATCGACTATTCTTTTTGTCTACCCTATACTTGTGGCATTGATAATGGGCATTTTCTTCCATGAAAAGATATCAAAAGCCACTGTCGTTTGTATGGTTCTAGCCACGTTAGGTATAGCTTTACTATACAATGGACCTTCAGGAGCATCGCTAAGTATACAGGGCACGTTGCTTGTATTGGTATCAGCACTTTCATATGCCATTTATATTGTAGGCGTCAACTTGGATGTTCTGAAAAAAGTTGCTACGCTTAAGGTTACGTTTTGGGCTTTATTGTCGGGTTTGATGATATTTGTGGTGAGGCTTGCAATGGCTGGCAACATCAGCATTCCACATACTCCGGCATTATGGTTCAACGTGATAGCACTTGCCGTATTTCCAACTGCCATCTCACTTATGTGCACAACGACGGCCATTCAGTATATTGGCTCCACTCCTACTGCCATACTTGGTGCTTTGGAGCCACTTACAGCGATAGTGATAGGTGTAACAGTATTCCATGAAGAAATGACACCCAGAATCTTTTGCGGACTATTAATGATTATTGTGGCAGTATCAATTGTTGTTGCCGGAGGCAAACTGCCAGTGTTGGTTAATAGGCTTAAGAAGATGTTTCCGAAGAAAATCAGACATCTTCACATTTGAACATTCTGAAAATATAGCAGCATAAAAATTATTAGGGAGTTGATTGCTAGCAATCAACTCCCTAATATATAGCTTACTTGTTGAATCCTTTTACTGTTAGGAATTCCCAAATGCGGTCAAGATAAGTGTAACTTCCTGTGCCAGGTGAGGCCTCTCGCTGAAAACAATGCTTGCGTAATGCAAGTGTGTGTAGCTCGCTTTGTACGCCCATGGCACGCATCTTTTCCCAACACTTCACTGACCCCATAGACGAATAACCATCAGCGTCGCCATGAACAAAAAGTGTCGGGGCCGTCTTCAGGTCGAATGAGAACTCAGGAACAATGTGATGACGGTCCTCATTGCCGCCTTCCTTATTGTCTTCATCTGAGAAAATGTAGGCCGGATAGATGGCTACGCCCCACTGCACATTACATGACAATTCGTCAAGACTATCTATAGGAAGATAACTTTGATGCAAAGAGGATGTAACTCCCATAAGAGTTAGATGTCCACCTGCCGAGCTCCCCATAATGCCAATGCGATTAGGGTCAAGTCCATAGGCTTTAGCTTCGCTTCTAACCATTCTGACCGCACGCTGCAAATCCTCCCATGCGGTAGTAAATTTGTCGAGTCCACTTCCTTTTGGAGGACGTGGTGTACGGTATTTCATGGTAACCACAGTCATACCCTTATCGTTAAGATAACGCCGTGCTGGTGCCACTTCGAATCGTTCTGGATGATTTCCGTTATAGGCTCCACCTGAATATATTATCTGTATAGCCTTAGTTTTAAGACTCTTAGGAAAATACCACTCTATGTAAGGTTCGCACTGATTAGCCTGTTTGTCGGGTATTTTACCATCAGGCCATAGCATTTCTTTCTTATAGTTGCCATGAGTATCGGTAGAGAAACGATCCATCAGTGGGACCTCTGGTTCCAATTTACCAATGAATCCCATTTGACGCATAAATTCTATAGCACGCTCAAGACCGTAAGCTCCGTGTGGCATGTCGGCGTAAAGATGTAGTTCGGCAGGGATTTTCATCCTTCTCAACTGCCGATAAACAAGAGTTGAGCCATTTGGAGAATAAGGATCTATTCCTCCATGATGAAGACTCATAGGACATGTATGGTCGTCAAAATTGAAAATGCTGTCCAACTTGACATCAGGACCATAACCTTGGCGTGTTGCTTTTGTGCCAGTTGCACCATCTGAGGTAAGATATGCTGGTGCATTCAAAATGGCCCAATTAATATAACATGATGTCGTATCGAGCTTATCGATTGGCCTATATGCCGGCGTTTCGGAACTTGTGGCAAGAAGCAAACCGAGATGAGAGCCTGCTGACATGCCAATTACTCCTATTTTATTCGGTGAATACCCACGCTTCTTTGCCTCACTGCGAACTAGTCTGACTGCACGTTGACCGTCTTCCCATGCAGTTAAATAGTAAGGAATGCCTTCTGGACGTGGTGTACGATAGATAAGGCTTACACATTGTATGCCTTCGGCTGTTAACCGCTCTTGCCATATCTTGATTTTCTTGGCATCGGCAAGATTACGATAACTGCCACCACTTATAAGAATCATACAGGCACCGGTATGTTTATCTTTTGCTGGAGCCTCATACCAATCGAGATACGGTCTACGATACTTGTTAGCCTTGAAATCTTTAGTTTTGGTTACTTCCCGCATAGCAGCAATCTGGTGCGGCTGAACATTTGGCATTAGATTCTTCGGCCATAGATATTCTTTCTCATTTGCCATTGCATTTTGAGTAAATGTAGAGCCCCAAAGAACAATAGCTGCAATTAACATAAACAGATGTTTGTAGTTTTGCATAGATATTTTTTGTTTTAGTTAAATTATAGGTTATGATTAAAACACGATGTTCACCCCAAACCGTATACCATTTTTATCTATTCCAGGCAAAGATGTGTAGGTAAGTCGCCTGACATAGTCTACTTCAAGGAACTTGAATATGTTGTGTACACCGATAACCAATTCCATATATGGGTCATTGGTCATCACATTAACTCCTTCTGGGAAGTATTGAAGTTTCTGACTTCCCGCATTCTCTTCGAGAAATGGGTTATTTTTACTTGTAAGATGCCCCCACATGCCTTTAAAAGCAATATATTCTCGCCATTTTAGCTTCTTAAGTAGAGGTACACGATTGAACAGTTTGCCTTCCAAATCCCACGATAGATTGAACTGTAAGAATCTATCATTAAGGAATTCCATATCCTCCATGAGATTAAATGTACCCATGTGCTCGAAAAACGAAGTGTTTACAGGGGGCATAATGAGGTAGAAGTAAGGCACTTTATTCCATTGTGCTCCACCATTGAGCATTATTTCAAAGTGTCCATAACTACCAAACCACAAGCGTTTGTAGAAGTTTATTTCTGTATAATTGGAGCTTATATCTCCACCAAGGAAGTTTTTAATTCCCATAGTATGGCTTATGGCAAAGCGGGGGGCATTAAGATTGGCCTCTACCCTTCTCTGCTTAGAGTTGATATATGTTTGTCCTGGACGAAAATCCAAGCTGACAGAAAGTTCCGTACTGCGCATCTTGGAAACCCAATCGCCTGATAATCGACGAAATTCCATGTGTGAGGCCGGCTCAATATTTTCCGTTTTGAGTCCCAATCCAAATGCCAAGCCATAGTCGGTCTCCCACTTGAAGTTAAGTTTCTGGCGATTATAAAAGTACATCTTTTCAGTTTTGGATGGCTTTAATGCCATAAAGATGTTGTCTTTATTGTGCCTTAAGAACTTGTCAGAAGGCGACTCTACATCTTTAGAAAGTTCCAAGGATATGGTTCTTATAGGAAATTCAATTGGCTGATATTCTGGTTTATTAAACGAATAAGTGACTTTTGCATCGTAATAATGCCGTTTGCTCTTAGTGCCATAGGCATAGTAGCCTTCCAAAAACAAATGAGGCCATAGGTTTGCAGTAGTTCTGGCACTTAACCTGAACCTTAAGCCGTCAACATGGTTTTTGGAAATGATAGTGTTTACAGGACCCAAATCTACCTTGCTTGGCTTCTTTGACGAACCAGTTTCGACAAAATTTTCGACAAAGGCTTTAATAAGAAAAATCGCCACATTATAATATTTAGTATGCGACATAGCCTTAAGGAAATTGCCTATATTTTTTTCTCCACTTGAAAGCTCTACCATTCTGTGTGTATTCCAAAATGTGGAGTCGCGCATCTTGGCATTAGGCTCAGTTATGAGCTTGGCTTTACCACGGAATAACTTTTTGTCGATTGGATTGAAATCATAGTCAGACAACCTAGTTGAACGTATTACAAGCGCTTTGGAGAATACATTAGTAATTTGTAATTCGGCCAATATATTATCTTCGGTAAGCACCCACTGCCCGTTGGGCAATTTTGAATAGACCTGTTCCATCTTCATATTATCGATGAAGTTAACGCTTGTGCTACGCGGAAATGTCATATTACATTTTTTAACATGTAGAGTGCTGTCCATTACGACATATAATTCTCCACGGAATCCCATGTCTTGTTTGTTGGCCGGAAAATATTGCAGATGAATGCACTTATCACTGTCAACAAAAGTTGTATCTTCAATATACCAATGGTAAAAGCTTATAGCAGTGGAACCGATGGGACTTGGAAATCGCATCTGTAATAGCTCTATTTGATCATCATATATGTCGATGTCACGGAACAGATCCTTGGCTATAGTATTAATAATTTGCCCAGTCTGTATAAGTTTAGAAACGCCATTGGTGCGTTGCCCTTTTATAATATCTTTTTCACTTTGTGGAGACTTTCGATAGATATGTTGTGTATAAGTCTCATCAACAGAAATTGGGAGAATAAATTTCTGATTGAGCGGGCACAACTCAATTTGATTTTTCAGCCAAGGATTATCACGGAAAATCTGCCAGTCTAGCTCATCAGGCGTTATATTGTTTACCGCCATAGTAAGCCTCTGGTATTTATTATATTGGTAATAATCATTGTTCTCAAGTTCCGTTCGTTTTTTTGCAGCTATTACACGGCGCATGAGATCGACAGCAGGGTTGTTCTTCCTTGAATATTTGTGTTTCTTACGGCCTCGCACTACTACTTCTCCAAGCTTACGAGAATCAGAAACCAAAGTAACATGCAAAATACTGTCTGTCTTGTCTGTTATCTTAATATTTTTTGCTTTGTAACCTACAGCACTTACCCTTAGATTTTGTCCTTCATAACGATCGATAATGGCCACGCCATTTTCTCCTGCTATTTTTGAAGTCTTTTTAGCCCTATACATGAGGCTAACATAAGGAACGCTATCACCTGTGGCAGCATCAGTTACATAAACCTTTATCTGGCTTTGCGCCATCAAAGGCGCAGAAAGCCAGATAAAAATAAGAGATAGAATGATCTTTTTAATCGATTTCTTCATCAGCTTCATATCCGCCCATCTCGCGAATGGCGTTCTTAAGCATGATGTACTGCCCAAAGAGGTCGTTGACAGCCTCCTCTCCCTTTGTGTAGTCGTGCATAGGACTCTTAAGGAAGAAGCTTAAAAACCTCTGAATACCATAGCGTCCCGCACGGGCAGCAAGGTCCATGAGCAATGAAAGGTCGAGCAACAGCGGTGCAGCAAGAATGGAATCACGGCAAAGGAAGTCAATCTTGATTTGCATAGGATATCCCATCCAACCAAATATATCAATGTTGTCCCAACCTTCTTTGTTGTCATTGCGAGGTGGATAATAATTAATTCTAACTTTATGATAAATGTTACCATAGAGATCTGGCTGATTTTCCTTGCGAAGAATAGTCTCCAAGGTTGACAGCTTGCTGACCTCTTTAGTATGGAAATTAGCAGGCTCGTCGAGTACAAGGCCGTCCCTGTTACCCAATATGTTGGTAGAGAACCAACCATTTAGTCCAAGATTTCTCACTTTGAGTATCGGGGCGAAACCTGATTTCACGAGTGTCTGACCTGTCTTGAAATCTTTACCAGCAATAGGCATCTTTGTCTTTTCTGCCAATTCCCACATGGCAGGAATATCTACCGTAGTATTTGGTGCACCCATAATGAAAGGAGCTCCCTCTTCGAGTGCAGCATAAGCATAGCACATTGATGGTGCTATATGCTCACGGTCATCAGCCTTCATTGCAGCTTCAAGCGTACTAAGTTTACCATGAACCGGTTCATAGTACGGGACGAAGATCTCAGTAGATGCAGCCCATATTACAACAATGCGTGCACAATTGTTTGCAGCCTTAAAATCGCGAATATCTTTGCGCAAAGCTTCCACCATTTCCCAACGTGTCTTGCAATCCTTTATGTTAGTGCCGTCAAGGCGCTTTGCATAATTATGGTCGAAAGCAGCTTTCATTGGTACTATTTTTTCAAGCTCATCGCGTACTGGCTCAATATCTTTGGCTTTCAGTACTTCAGCATAAACAGCAGCTTGGTATGCATTTTGTGGATAAACGTCCCAAGTTCCGAATACAATATCATCGAGTTTTGCAAGAGGAACAATGTCTTTGTAATGCAAATACTTTTTGTTCTCACCTTTGCCAACTCTCATTTTGTCGTACTGAGTCATTGAACCAATAGGTTTGGCCAAACCTTTGCGTGTCATCAACACGCCGGTCATGAATGTTGTGGAAACAGCTCCACAACCCACAACCATAATTCCGAGTTTACCCTCGGCAGGTTTTACGTCATTTCTTTTTTCCATGTTGTTTAATTTATTAGATTGATTGTGTTAAATATTAAAACAATGTAAGTAGCTCGTTTAGATTATCTATTTTATAGTCAATTACAGTATCGTCGCAAGTTTCAGTTGTCCAAGGATCTCCTTCTATCATTACAGTTTTGCATCCAATGCTATGAGCCGGTAAAATATCTTTGGTATAGCTGTCACCTACAACCACTACATCTGAAGCTTCAAATCCTAAAGCCTCAACCCCCATTAGAAATATGCGAGGATCAGGCTTCCTTACGCCAACGACAGCTGACTCTATGACATGCTTAAAGAGGCCATCTAAATTGAATTCCCTAAGCACGACATTAATGTTGCCATAAAAATTGCTAACTAAGGCTAATGGGTATTCTTGTTGCAACTGATTTAGCACATTATGACTCTTTGCTGTTGTGGCTTTTGTCCTTTCATAGAGGTCATCAAGTATTTTTGTCCCATAAGTCAACACTGCATCCTTTACCCCAAAATTATCCTCTATAAATTCCAATTCAATTCTCAACTTCATGTCAAGAGTCTGCCGGAAAGTATAGTCTGGTTGTATTATCGGTGTAGTGCCAAGGGTTCGTTCAGCATATTTATAAGCTGTTCTAAAGTCTTCTTCGGTAACAGGAACTTTAGCACGTTCGTATGCGTGCCATATCATCTTACCCCAATGACATCCTTGAGTATCAATTGTGCCTCCGTAATCGAAAATAAACCCTTTCATAGTTCTTTAGTCAGTTTGGCGCACAACCGCTCATGCTGGTTGTGCATATTGATATAAACAAGGCTTAACACAACTATCTCAAACAGTGGATATAGCCACGGTTGATCGATAAGGCAAGCCACATAAAGCACTATTGCACGTGTGTTGAACGTGAGAATATTTGTATATTTCATCAAGGGCTTGCTACCCTCTATAAACTGCTTTCTAACTTCTTGGTTTGGATTGGCCAAATATGCCTTAATAAATTTCTGAAATTTGGGAGTTCGTTTTTCCTGGCTGCGACAATAGCTGGCATAATTGGAGTAGAAAGAACGCTCCAACCAACTTGAGTCAGAATTCTTCAAGCCATCCAAAATACGCATTTGCTGCTCTGAAGTATTAAATTCCTTATTTGAATTTTTAAGGAAATAAAGATGAATTTGCCGATAATAATCGGCAAGAGAGCTTTGTGGTGAATGGCAAAGCAATCCTGCAACGGCGCAAAGGGCAAAGATAGCTATGCCCCAGTGCATCTGCAGACCAGGAATATTTTGGTTGAAGAGCCTGAATATAATTCCCAAATATATTGCAACAAACCATACATCACCCGAAAAACCGTCGAGAACTCTGCCCACCAATGATTGTTGTCCTGTTAACCGGGCCAATTGTCCATCTGTAGAATCGCAGAAATTTGCAAGGACAAGAAGTAAAATACCAAGCAAGTTATAGCTTATGGCAGAATGAGAGAACATAAAGCCGGCAGCCCCACCAAGTAATATACCCAAAATGGTAATAGTATTTGGATGCACTCTCAACTTATCCCAGAAAATTGCAAAGGCAAGTCCAACTGGACGTGTGAACCACACATCCAGTTTTTCTTCGGTGTCTTTTGATTTTAATGAGGCTTTATAGAGCCTCTTGAAATCTGCAAATTTCAGCCTTTCTCTCATTACACGCAGTTTATCATTATAATAAGCAACTGGTTATAGCTTTGGCAGCTAAAGAACGGCATGCCGAAAAACTTGGCCAGTCATTGAAATCTATAATAAAATAACTGTTTTCTTTTGTTATTATTGCATCACCACCATACACTGGTACTTTTACAAGACGTGAAATTTTTTCAACTTCATTCTGCAGCGCTGCAAGGTCAAATTGGTAGTGCTTGGGCAAACCATTTATCTTCTCACAACCAAACTTCGTATAACCTGTATCACCCGGATAGCTGTAATAAAAGAAGTTTGCAGGTTCCACTCCATAGAATTTCACTACATCTCCTTTTATATGAGCTTGCCTCACAATATTGCTGATGCCACGTCTTCTAAACGTCTCGTATGCCTTGTCTAGTTGATTTTTGTCAGCACAGAAAACCACATCGCCGCTTTCTTGAGCCGATTGGTCTCCTCGTTTTAGCCACCACCCGTCTTCGCCATCAGTTGGAGGAACATTAAATCCATTGTTATACAATATTTCTTCCAGTATGCTACGAGTGCAATTCCTAACCCCAACAGCTGGATTAATTACCCTAACACCATGGTTTTCGACTTCATCCAAAGCGTCAAGAGTTGACTTCTTGCGCCCCATGCTGAATATTGCATCATAGTTTTCAAGTCCGGCAGGCAATTCTTCATCTTCGCTGACAATATCACCGCCCACCATTTTCATCACATTTTCAAGTATTTCGTAGTCTCTTCCTGTTGAGTTCGGCGAAAAACAATTTGCTCTTTGAATGCCCAATACCTTCATCACTTACCAAGTATTTTTTCAGCCGAGGCAATATCGTGTGCATGGTCGATGTCAATAACCTTGCCAAACTCAAAAGCTTTCAACTTCATTCCGTTGCCAATCAAAGCCCGTTGAAAGTTGCGCATTCTGCTTTCACCCTTCTCTACACATTCTTTTAAAATATCAAGAGATTTAGGTGTCAACCCATAAATGCCGGCCGAGACGTACTTTGCACCAATTGTATTGTTGTCATAGAATCCCTCTATCGTCATGTCAGTATTGGTATTGACCCACAATGGCTTTTCGTCATCAACAAATCCTGTAACTCCCATCAGTCCATCTATATCATCTCTCTCTTTGAATGCGGTGACATAGTTTGCAAATTCTCTTTCATTGAAAATAGTATCAACGGTTGTCAATACGAACTTTGAACCTTTCAACCAGTCAGAAAGTTCATAGAGACTGTGCATGGAACTTGGAGTTGACTTTACTTTAAACTTCAAAGGAACAGGCCGTCCTTGAAGTCCCTCGTTCTGTATGTACGCCAAATGACGTCCAACCAAAGTGGAATGGTCGTTACAAATGACGCATATCTCATCTGCGTAATTATCTATGAAGATCCTTACGAGCCTGTCTATAAGCGGCTCTCCAGCCACTTTCACCAATGGTTTTGGTGATTCTATTCCTTCAGCAGCAAGCCTTGAACCTTCACCTGCTGCAATTATTGCAAAATTCATTTCTTTTGTTTAAACGTGCCACAAAGTTAATCATAAAAAGTGAAAATAGACACAAAGGAGTTAAAAACTTGTATGAAATAAATAGTTTTTGTACTTTTGCAACATAATTATATTGGAGCAAGTAAAGACAAGATGAAAAGTTATTCCTTGAAGATAGGGTTGGATGTTGGTTCAACCACAGCTAAAATTGTAGTTTTCGATGAAAACGACAATTTGGTCTATTCTCAATACAAGCGTCATAATGCCAAAGTCGGTGAGCTTGTTAAGAGCTATTTGGAGGATTTGAAATTTCAATTTGGCTCTGATGCCAAAGCCAGCATATCGGTAACTGGCTCTGTTGGAATGGCTGTAGCACAGCAACTTGAAGCAGATTTCCTTCAAGAAGTCGTAGCTGCCACAGTTTACACCCGCCATTCTCATCCCGACGCTAAAATACTTATAGACATAGGTGGCGAGGACGCAAAGGTGGTGTTCTTTAATGGTAAGAATACAGAGCTCCGCATGAACGGTAACTGTGCTGGCGGAACGGGTGCATTTATCGATCAAATGAGTATGTTGATGGGTGTTGACAATAAGGAATTGAGCGATTTGGCACTCCATTCCACTCAGGTTTATCCCATAGCAGCCCGTTGTGGAGTCTTTGCAAAGACTGATATACAAAATCTTATGGCTCGCAATATTCCTAAGGAAGACATTGCAGCCAGTATTTTCCATTGTATTGCCGTACAAACAGTTACAACACTCTCCCACGGATGCGACTACACTACGCCAATATTGCTATGCGGTGGTCCTTTGACTTTCCTTCCGGCCTTGCGTAAAGCTTTTGGCGATTATCTGCATTTTGACCCGGAAAAAGACTTTATAGTAAGCGAACGCTCTAATCTGATTCCGGCAATGGGCTGTGCCATCAACGCAGCTTCAAAGCAACAGACCACGATTTCAGATCTTTTGCGCAAGATTAACACCTCTGTCAAGTTGGTCAGGAAGGACTCTTTGGAGCCATTATTTACGAGTGATGCCGACTATGAAGCATGGAAGGAGAAGAAAAACGTATATGCTCTGCCCACAGCTAAACTAAATGGTTCGCACGAAGATTTGTTTATTGGCATCGATTCCGGCTCCACCACAACAAAGATAGTTGCCTCACGACGGGATGGAACAGTAGTGTTCACCTATTACGCCATGAATCTCGGCAATCCTATTCAGGCGGTTCAGAAGGGACTTAATAAACTTATTGAGTCTGCAATGGCCTCCCATACTGACATTAGTATAATAGGTTCATGCTCTACCGGATATGGTGAAGACCTGATAAAGGCCGCATTCTCTCTTGATGAAGGCATCATAGAGACCATGGCTCACTATCAGGCAGCGCAGCGTCTTGAACCAGATGTGAGTTTCATTCTTGACATCGGTGGCCAAGATATGAAAGCCATCTTCGTCGATCATGGCGTAGTTGTGCGAATGGAACTCAACGAAGCTTGCTCATCTGGTTGCGGAACGTTCCTCCAAACTTTTGCCGAGAGTCTTGGCTACAAGATAGAAGACTTTGCCCGATTGGCGTGTACAGCTCATAATCCCAGCGATTTAGGTACCCGTTGCACGGTGTTTATGAACTCAAAGGTAAAGCAAGTGGTACGCGAAGGCGCCACTGTGGCCGACATAAGTGCAGGTCTCTCCTACTCTGTTATTAAGAACTGTCTCTACAAAGTACTAAAACTCCATTCCACTTCCGAGCTTGGAAAGAAGATTGTAGTACAGGGTGGAACCATGCGCAACGATTCTGTGGTGAGGGCTTTCGAGCTCTTATCGGGCACCGAAGTTGCCCGTTCTGATCGCCCTGAGCTTATGGGAGCCTACGGTTGTGCCCTTCATGCAATAGCAGCATGGGGAAATGCCGAGCCAAGAAAGATAGAAACCCTCATGGAGAGTGCCCAGTATGAGACTAAATTGCTTCAGTGCCATGGTTGCTCTAACCAGTGTCGGGTTTGCCGTTACACTTTCAGCGGAGGCAGAAAGTTCTTCTCCGGCAATAAGTGTGAGCGTGTTTTCAACAATAAAGGTAAGGCAGATATTACAGGAACCGACCTGTATCCAATGAAATACAAGTTGCTTTTCGACCGTAAAAGCATTGAAAACGGTAGCCTAAAGATAGGAATTCCGCGAGCATTGGGCATGTATGAGGACTATCCATTCTGGCATTCGCTGCTCTCTGCGTGTGGATTCACAGTCGTTCTATCCTCTGACAGCAACTATCACGACTATGAGGGAGCACTCAATAGCGTGATGAGCGACAATATTTGCTTTCCTGCCAAGCTGATACACAGCCACATAAAGCAGCTCGACGATATGAACGTGGATCGCATTCTCTATCCTTACACAGTTTTTGAGGTGCGAGAAGGCAACATGGGTGACAAGTCTTTCAACTGTCCTATTGTCTCTGCTTACGCTGATGTGCTGCGCAGTTCAATGAAGCTCCATGTGCCCTTGGATTCTCCTGTAATCAATTTCTCCAACGAGCAGTTGCTCCGCAAGCAGATAATAGCTTACCTAAAAACTCTTGGTGTAAGCCGTTCTAAGGCCGAAATCGCTTTCAGGCGGGCCTTGGCCGATAGGAATGTGTTTGAGTCACAGGTTCGTAAAGATTGCAATGACATACTTTCCGAAGCCCGAAAGGAGCATAGAATAACCATACTGCTTGCAGGAAGACCTTACCATACCGACCCTATGGTGCAGCATAAGCTTTCTGAGATGATTGCATCATTGGGAGTTAACGTCATCTCCGATGATATAGTACGTGGCAGTGTTACCTCTAAGCGCGACGAAACCCACCTCGTTGAGCAGTGGGCTTATGCCAATAGAATAATACGTGCTGCTGAATGGGCAGCACGTCAGGGTGATGATGTTCACTTCGTTGAAATGACAAGCTTCGGCTGTGGACCTGATGCGTTCATACAAGATGAGGTACGCGACATTCTGCAACGTCACGGAAAGCCTTTCACTCTGCTCAAAATAGATGATGTTGCCAATATAGGCAGCCTCAAACTTAGGGTCCGCAGCCTCATAGAAAGCCTTAAGATGAAGAACGAACGCGGCCCTCAGGTCGACTTCAAGACCACAAAGGTGTTCCGCATGAAGGATAAAAAGCGCAAGATTCTTGCTCCGTTCTTCACCGAGTTCCTCTCTCCCCTACTGCCGCCACTGATGAAACTGGCTGGCTATGACGTTGAAATTCTCCCCCCAAGCGATAGCGACAGCGCCCAACTGGGACTGAAATATGCCAACAATGAGGTTTGCTATCCTGCCACATTGATAGTTGGCGACATGGTGAAGGCACTGAAATCGGGTAAGTATGACCTTTCAAACACAGCCTTGGTTATGACTCAAACAGGTGGCCAATGCCGTGCAACCAACTATACAGCCTTGATTAAGCGTGCCATGATAGCCAATGGTTGTGCCGATGTTCCGCTTATAACGCTTGGCGTAAGCACCCATGCCTCGGGTGATAATGAACAGGAAGGCTTTGAGATGCCGTGGAAAAAGATAATGAAAATTGCCGTCTACACATTACTTTATAGTGATGCTGTGGCCAAATTCTATTATGGAGCGGCACCTCGTGAGAAGGAAAAGGGAATGGCAGAACAGCTAAAACAGAAGTACCTCAAGCTTGCAATGGAACCTATTGGCAACAATGACGCTAAGGGATTGCTAAAACTTGTGGCCCAGGCTGCTGAAGAATTCGATGGCATTATAGAGAATCGCGATTGCCCGAAGGTAGGTATCGTAGGCGAGATATTCCTAAAGTTCAATCCTTTCTCGCACCAATTCCTCGTCAACAGGCTTGTAAAGCGTGGCATAGAAGTGGTGCCTCCACTCATCACTCCGTTCTTCTTCCAAGAGTTCGTAAACGTAGAAGCCAAGAAAGAACTGTGCCTTAGCGACACCAAAACGCCTAACTTCGTAATCCACTCGCTCTATAAACTGATTCTGAACGTGCAGAACAAGTTTAACAAGGCGGGGCAACAGTTCCGCTATTTCCGCCCGTTCACTAACATTTACGACAGTGCTCGCCGCACGAAAGGTATAATTTCGCTCGCCGCACAGTTTGGTGAAGGATGGCTTTTGCCTGCCGATGTGGCCGAGTTTGTGGCCGAAGGGGTGAACAATGTAGTGAGTCTGCAACCTTTTGGCTGCATAGCTAACCACATTATCTCCAAAGGAATAGAGAAAAAGCTGCACGACATGTTCCCCGATCTGAACATGTTGTCGCTCGATTTCGACTCAGGAGTGAGCGAGGTCAACGTAACTAACCGCTTGCTGTTGTTCCTCGACAACCTGAGTGCATAGACAGATAAAGACAATAAGGTCAAATAATTATCATCATTAAACTTTAAAACCATGAAAAAAATTTTTGTATTGGCAATTGCCGCTTGCGCTTTGACACTGTCAAGCTGCGGCAACAAGACGCAAAAAGCAGCTCCTGCTGACTCTACAAACGTTGAAACGACCGACTCAGCCAAGGCAAATGCCCTTAGTGGTGAGGCCAAAACAACTGTTGATAACATTACTGCCCAGCTCTTGAATGACGTGAAGTCGGGCGACAAGACTAAGGTAATTTCTTCGCTGGCCAATCTTGAGACCATCTACAAGAACCTTGTTGACGCCGGCAAACTGGACGAAGCCAAGAGCTACGGCTCTGCTATCCAGGCCTTTGTTAATGAGCATGCCAATGAGATTAAGAATGTAGCATCGGGCAATACCACTATAGCCGACCTCATAAATGGCATAGCCAACCTGCCAACAACAGCTGAAGCTACTGCCGATGAGGCTAAGAAAGCCGTAACAAGCGACGTTACCAACCTTGCTTCTCCTGTTATAGCAAAGGGCGCAACCGCTGTTGCCACCGCCAAAGAGGCTGCCAATCTGGTGGAGAACGCACCTACTACTGTAAAGAATGCTGCACAGACCGTAGCCAATCAGGCTGTAGAATCGGCTAAGACTGAGGCCGAAAACAAGGCCAATGATGCCGTGAACAAGGCCTCGGAGAAGGCTCAGAAGAGCGTGGAAAAAGCTCAAAAGAAAGCCAATGACGCAGTAAACAACGCAGCAAACAAGGCTCTTAAAGGTCTAGGCCTGTAAAAAGCTCTTTTGCAAAATCAATATTCGGCGGAAAGGACAGGCCTGCCTTTTCCGCCTTTTTTGTTGAATTTATTCAAGCATCTTTTCGCTTCTTTGCTGCCAAAGTTTATTATCGGAACGTGGCTATGCGTCACAAAAGAAGCTGAAGACTTGATTTCAGCAGAAGAATTTTGTAATTTTGCATTCGGATGATTAAGCTTTTTTGTACTCGTTTCTTAACAATAAAATCATTTCAAAACAGTATTAACGGGAGTACAAAAACTTTACTATCAAATGGTATTTTACATATAAGTTCATCACGGCGGTTGCGTAATTCTGTTACGGCAGCCTCGTAATCTCATTACGGCAGTCTCGTAACACGATTACGAAAGCCCCGTAATAGGATTACGAAAGTGTCGTAACGCGATTACGGAACGTCTGTAATCGTTTTACACAAAAAGCTCCATTATCTGAATACTACCAGTCGGCATTTTGTATGGTATCTAAGCCGACTTTCCATGTATCTTTCTATCACGAAAATGGCGCATTCCCCATGGTAGGAATGCGCCATCAATTAATGTTGGTAGAACAGCCTTCTTATGGTCGCTCTGCAGCTATTTATTTGATATATTTCTTCCTGTTCACCACAACAATGCCTTGATAGTCCGTTGGTTACACGCCGCCCGACAAGGTTGTAGAACTGATTTTACTCTATCTAATAACCTTAGAAGCTATACGTTCACCTGTCTTGAGAGTCTCAATTTTAAGCAAAACACCTTTGGCTTGCGTTGCTACTACCTTCTTGCCCTGCATATTATAATAATCGGTAGATACAGGAACATTGTTAGAGACAACGTTTACGTCTATTGATGTTGTTGTATTTGAGGCCGGATAGTATTCATCTACAGCTGAAATGGCATTGCTATTTTCAGCCTTCATTATAGATTCAACAAGCGAATTGCAATAAACCTCAATGTTGGTATACCATCCTTTGCCTCCCTTAGTAGCATCATCGATAGTGTAAAGAGAAGCATCCGATGCGTCATTGAGATTCAAGCCGTTAGCCTTTTCCCATTCATCAGGCATTCCATCACCATCTGTGTCCCAGCCTTCTGGCCTACTGGAGGTACCGAAATTATCCTCTGTGTAGCCATTACAGTCAGCAACAAAGTCTATAATACCTTTAGTCGTCGTGCCATTAGAGCCTGTGTAAGTTACAGTTCCACTTTTTGTGTCACTTACATAGCGTGCATCCACCTCGTCGCGGTACAAACTTGCGCCCGCAAAGCTGAGCACTGAGTTGTAAGCTTTTTCTGCAGTATGGGTCGTTATCTCACCTATCGGAGCGCATGGGGCATTTAACTTGATAGCCACACAACTGTCACCATTGCTGTTTAACTTGTAGTTTACAGTGTCGCCATAATAATTATGCTTGTCAAAAGTATATTTCTGGCCATCAATTGTGAACACTCCATCGTCATATTTCACTCCATTCCAGTCATAGTTTACAGGATTTGAAGCAGCCGTTACATAGTTTCCTTTAATATAATAGCGGCTTGTCATGCTATAGAAAGTATTGTCTGAACCGCCGTTCCCTGAGTCAGACACTGACACTTGTGTAACTCTGGTTTTGTTTTTAGTACCTGGTCCGGCCTTATAATAGTTGTTCACAATATTAATATAGCCACCACCGGGACCTCCATAGCATCCTCCTGTGCCCCAATTGTACATCACACAATTGCGGAAGTCGACATTTTCGGCCTGCAAAGAGTTCTTCCATTTATAATCATTGTACTTACTGTTGCTAGTATATCCTTTCCAATTGTAGCGTGCTCCATTGAAACGGGGCACACGATTCTGCATAAACCCGAGATAGTTGTGATGAAATGAGGCAAGTTTGCCACCCCAAATACCTCCGTAACTATGGGCTCCCTTTCCATGACCAGCATTTGCCAAAGCCTCACCAAGCATGCACCACTGCATGGTAAAGTTGTTATTATCATAGAAAGAAGCCAGTTCGTCAATGCTCCAGCTCATAGAGCAGTGGTCAATCATTATGCCAGTGAGATAGCGAGCCCATATAGCGTCGGCTCCATCGTTGACATTCTTCTCCTGTCCACGGCGAAAACGCAAGAACCTTATAATGATATTATTGCCGCTTGGCTGCACTGTGTAGTAGCGAATGGTTATTCCCGGCGACGGAGCAGTTTGCCCTTCTATGGTTGTATTGGCTCCTATCTTCAGGTCCTTTTTCAATGCTATGACACCAGCCACATCAAAAACAACTATCTTTTTAGCCGAACCGGTAACAGCTTCCCGTAGAGAGCCGGCTCCAGAATCGTTGAGATTGGTAACTCTCACCACTTTTCCGCCACGACCACCGGTAACATACCGTCCGTGTCCTTCTGCTCCAGGAAAAGCCGGAGCCTGTGCCATAACAGTTGAACATACCATCAATCCTATGGCAAAAGTAATTGTACGTAAATTCATTATTTAGAGTTTTAGTTAAAGAAATAAATTAATGCCATAACCAAGCTCTTTTATTTTGATGCTTGATCATGGCATTATAATATTGTTATGAAATATATTCAGATTTACGTTACAAGGTTAGAACTTTGCCATTTTTATAGCGTCAATGGCACATTCATCACCTTTGTTGCCCAGCTTTCCACCCGATCTGTCTTTTGCTTGCTGAAGATCATTGGTGGTAAGAAGACCATATATGACTGGAATCTCACTTGTAGCATTCAGTCGTGCTATACCATAGGTAACCCCTTGGCAAATATAATCGAAGTGAGGAGTTTCGCCTCGGATCACGCTACCCAATATTATTATGGCGTCATAGCCACCATTCAGCGTCATTTGATGGGCTCCATAAACGAGCTCAAAGCTTCCTGGCACTGTCTTAACGTGTATATTCTCAGGCAGTGCGCCATGCTTTTCAAGGGTCTTCACAGCTCCATCAAGCATTGCTCCGGTAATTTCCTTATTCCATTCTGCCACAACAATGCCGAAACACATGTTGCTGGCATCGGGCACATTGCCCGTATCGTAGTCTGAAAGGTTGTGAAGTTGAGTAGACATAATTAGTTGCTTGCTCTCTCTATGTACTTGTCAATCTCCTGATAAGCAGGACTATTGATGTACGTTTTCTTCACATCCTGATATATTTTCAACGCTTCGTCCTTCTTGCCTTGGCTTTCCAGTATCTCGCCTGCCTTGATAAGCATGCGCGGAGCGATAGAGTTGTTCACTCCATCCTCAGCCTGACTGTTGGCCATATCGGCAGCCTTCTTGAATGCTTTCACTGCTTTGTCGAGCTGATTGGTGTTGGCATAAGCATCACCAAGGGCACCTTCTGCAGCCGGACTGATAAGCATGTCATTGCTTGCATCGTACTTCTCAAGATATTCTACGGCCTTATTCCAATCTGGTTTTTGCTTCTGAGCGTAGCAAAGTCCTGCATAAAGGTTGGCCAGATTGCCTGCATCGGTCGAACTATAGTCTGAAGCGATGGCCACAAAGCCTGCATATCCGGCACCGTCTCCATTAAGAGCCTTGTCAAATTGCTCTGCATTGAAATAGTCCTGGCCACGAGACAAGGCTGTGCTTGCTTCTTCCTCGTTAGGCACTGATACAAAATTGTGATACAGAATAGCTGCTACGATGAGCACTACCACTATACCCAAAGCAGAGAGGATAATCTTCTTGTACTTGAAGAAAAATGTTTGTGAGTCGACAAGTGCATTAAATGTCTGCTCTTCTCCCTTCTGCTTCTTGTTCCCATTTCCACTAAAGGCAGCATTACCGCCCTTATTCAAATTTTCTGCCATTATATTTTTAATTATTTTTCTGTCAAAATACGTTTTCCTAAAAGACTTTGCAAAAGTACATATTTTATTTCTCTTATTGAAATTTATGGCATATTTTTTTCGATTTGATGGCCAAAACAAGTAACTTTGCAACTGCAAATGATTTTAAACAAGTTATCAGTAGTCAGTTTTAAGAACATCCGGGCAGCCAGTTTGGAGTTCTCTCCTAAGATAAACTGCTTCATAGGGCGCAATGGCATGGGCAAGACAAATCTTCTCGATGCCATATACTACCTGTCGTTTTGTAAGTCGGCCGTCAATCAATCCGACTCTCTCGTTATCTCACATGGCGACCAATACTGCGTGTTAGAAGGCAGTTATGCCGACGAAGATGGCTCAGAAGAGAAGATTTATTGCGGATTCAAACTCGGGCAGAAGAAACATTTCAAGCGCAACGGAAAGGAATACCGCCGGCTTTCACAACATATCGGACTCATACCACTGATACTTGTGTCGCCCCAAGACATTTCTTTAATAGCTGGTTCGGGCGAAGAGCGGCGCCGTTTCATGGACATCGCCATCGCACAGTACGACAATGAGTACATGACTGCACTGAGTGGCTACAACAAAGCACTTGTTCAGCGCAACTCTTTACTGCGACAAGAGGATGAGCCAGACCCGGAACTCTTGTCTATACTTGAAGAACAGATGGCAGAAACCGGTACTTTAGTCTTCGAAAAGCGGTGCCTTTTCACCCAGAAACTAAAGCCTTTGGCCAACGAAGTCTATGGTCACATAACCGGAGGCACCGAGAAAGTGGACTTGAACTACGTAAGCCACTGTCAGCGCGGGCCTCTTCTCGACGTTATCAGACGTGATAGGGCTAAGGATCGCATCATAGGCTACTCGCTTCATGGCATACATCGCGACGACATAGAGATGACTCTAAACGGCTATCCCATCAGAAGGGAAGGAAGTCAAGGGCAGGCCAAGACCCTCGCCTTGGCCCTACGGCTGGCCCAATTCCAACTACTTGAGAGCCTGAAGCATCGCACCACCCCACTGTTATTGCTCGACGACATCTTCGACAAGCTCGATTCTGACCGTGTTGAGCAGATAATAGACCTTGTGGGGGGCGATTCGTTTGGACAAATATTCATTACCGACACCAACAGAGACCACCTCGACCGCATACTTGAGCGTGTAAATCAGCCCCATTCTCTATTTTATGTGGATAAAGGAACATTCACAAGGCAAGAATAAAATGCAGGAAATAGAATCAGCATAATGTTTAAAAGGGAAGTAAAATCACTCGATGAAGTCATGGGAGGATTCCTTCGCCACGAAGGACTTGAAGGGCCTTTGCAGCAACGTCGCCTCCTTGAAGAGCTCGACAAGGCACTTGGCCCTGTTGCCGCAAGGCATATCAGTGATAAATACATCCGCAATCAGACGCTGTTTGTCAGGATGGATAGTCCCGTTATGCGGGCTGAGCTTAGCATGAGGCGCAGCTCCCTGATACAGAAACTGAACGCTTCGGTGGGCGGACTTATCATTACCGATATCCGATTCTGCTGAAAACAGAATAACAAAACTAAATAAAATGACTAAAAAAAGGAACTCTCTTACAAATCGTCAATATGCCGTGCCGTTCGCACTCATCACGTCTTTGTTCTTCATGTGGGGCTTTGCGCGGGCCATACTCGACGTGATGAACAAGCATTTCCAGAACGAACTGGGCATAAGCATAGCCCAATCGGCTCTGATTCAGGTTACTACCTATCTCGGCTATTTTATTATGGCCATCCCTGCAGGACTCTTTATCAATCGCTTTGGCTATCGTAGGGGCGTCGTTACCGGTCTTATTCTCTTCGGCCTTGGCTCGCTTCTTTTCATACCTTGCGCCTCAGCGGGTACGTTCTATGCCTTTCTTGCTGCCTTGTTTGTTATAGGTTGTGGACTCACCTTCCTCGAAACATCGGCCAATCCCTATGCTACCGAGCTCGGGCCAAAGGAAACTTCAACAAGCCGACTCAACTTTTCGCAATCGTTTAATGGGCTTGGAGGCATGGCCGCAACCCTTGGCGTGGGGCAGTTCCTGTTCAACAGCCACGGCAATTCTGGCAATGTGGTTATTCCTTACGCCATAATGGGCGTGCTGGTGCTGTTGGTTGCCATTGTATTCTCACGGGTAAAGCTGCCCGAAATAAAGCATGCTGACGACAATACCGGCAGTGGTTCTCACAACCTGAAACTGCTTTTCCGTAACCATTTCTTCCTTATCGGACTGGCAGCCTTGCTTGCTTACGAGGTGGCTGAGATTTCAATAAACAGCTATTTCATAAATTTCGTTACCGGAGAGGGCTGGATGGACGACTCTACAGCAGCCATGTGCATAACCGGAGCATTAGCTATCTTCATGATAGGGCGCTTTGCCGGCAGTTGGATTATGCGTAGTGTGAGCGCCCAAACCATGCTCACGCTGTGCGCCATAGGCTCTGTTGTCTGTATGTTATTGGTTCTAGTGGGCGTAAAAGCCGTATCATTGCCGGCTCTACTTTGCAACTACCTGTGCGAAGCCATAATGTTTCCCACCATATTCTCATTGGCTTTAAATAATCTTGGCTCATTAACCAAGAGCGCTTCTTCCATACTGATGATGACGCCTGTGGGCGGTTGCGGCTTCTTGCTTATGGGGTTAATTGCCGACAGCGGGCACAACACGCTTCCGTTCGTCGTTCCTCTGGCCGGATTCATCGTGGTTTTGGCCTTTGCCATCATCAGCAAGCGGCATAGAGACTGACTCCTTTTGTAGGCCAAGCCTCTATTTTGTACGCATATTTGCTTAGCCCTTATCTTCTGTTATTAGCTGAAGATAAGGTCCGTAGCATTGCGTTCTGCCTTTGGTATTGCCAATTCTATCAGTAACAATGGTAACTGATAGCGGAATTAAGGTAAAGTTTCTCTCTGTTTTTTGCCATAACTTTGCACTCGTAAACAAAGAAACAAGAATTCATTATATGGCAACTGCATTTGAAGAACTAAGAGGCGGAGCGCATTATGACATACGTAACGCCAAGTATCAAAAGGAGGTTCACGGCGAGATAGACCGTTGCCGCCACATTTGTTGGGAAATAAACAGCACCGACCCTAACGATAAGGAGGAAATAAACAGGAAGGAACATGAACTCATAGCCGACATGAACGAAGGGGCGTTTCTTACTCCTCCGTTCCAGATTGATTGTGCAAACTGTGTACATTTAGGCAAGAACGCATTTGCCAACCATGGACTTACGGTCATGTCAGTAGGCACAGTAACCATAGAAGATGGTGTGATGATGGGGCCTGAAGTGGGTCTTTTCACCGTAAACCATGAGCCACAGGACGTAAGACGCATATACACCGGCGAGATAACTATAAAAAAGAATGCATGGATAGGAGCCAGAGTCAACGTAATGCCGGGTGTTACAATTGGCGAAGGAGCCATTGTGGCATCGGGTGCAGTGGTTACTCACGACGTGGAACCTCACACTCTCGTGGCTGGTGTTCCGGCAAGAATGATAAAGAAACTTATTTAATAAAGGCATAAAAAGATGATAAACGATTTCATTTACAACATACCGACAAAGGTGTATTTCGGCAAGAACCAGTTAGTAAACCTTGTTCCGGAGCTGAAAAAGTATGGTAAGCGTGTGCTTATGGTCTACGGTGGCGGTTCCATCAAGCGTACGGGGCTCTACGATAAGGTGGTCAACACCATCAAGGATGGTGGCCTTGAGCTCTTCGAACTGCCTGGTGTTAAGTCGAATCCACGTATAGAATCAGTGCGTGAGGGTGCCCGCATCTGCAAAGAGAACCATATCGACGTGCTGCTCGCTGTGGGTGGAGGCTCCACTATTGACTGTACTAAGTGGATTGGCGCAGCAGCTTGCGTGGATTTCGATGCCTGGGACTTCTTCAATGATAAGTGGGCACCAGTTGAAAAGGCGCTTCCTGTGCTCGATATCTTGACTCTTGCGGCTACTGGCAGCGAAATGGACTGCGGCGGAGTTATTAGCAACCCCGAAACCCACGACAAAGTGGGCCGCATGGAGATGCCTCTGATGCCTAAAGTCAGTTTCCTTGACCCCACAAACACGTTCTCCGTGCCTGCCTATCAAACGGCTTGTGGCTCTGCTGACATGATGAGCCACATCATGGAGGTGTACTTCAACATGAACGATGACTTCGATTTCCTCGACAGTTTCATGGAGGGAATGATGCGCGACATTATAAAATACGCCCCGATAGCACTGGCTGAGCCCGGCAATTATAAGGCAAGGGCCGAGCTTATGTGGGTTGGCACGTGGGCAATCAACGGCTTTGTTGACGGCGGCAAGCAGCAAGCATGGAGCTGTCACCCCATGGAGCACGAGGTTTCGGCCATATATGACATTACCCACGGACTGGGTCTTGCCATCCTTACCCCACGATGGATGGAGTATTGTCTTGACAACAGCACTGTGGACAAATATGTTCAGTATGCCGAAAATGTGTTTGGAATCCACGGTACCGACAAAATGGAAGTAGCCCGCAAGGGTATCGAGGCGCTGAAAGATTTCCTTTACAACAAGCTTGGACTGAAATCCACCTTCCCTGAGGTTGGAATCACCGACGAAAGCAACTTTGAACTGATGGCAGAAAAGGCGGTAAAGAATGGCGGAACCATGCATGCCTTCAAGCCGCTGGCCAAGGACGACATTGTCAAAATATTCAGAATGTGCATGAAATAAACAAAAAACCTGTGCTGAAAAGTCCCGATATTCGCAGCAGAATATCGGGACTTTTTTGCCTTTATTATACTCCTCCGAATGCTTAAGCCACTATCCCATATTCAGGGCATTTTGCCGTAATTCTATTACAGAACTGTCGTAACCCGATTACGGAACTTTCGTAATCTTGTTACAAGACTTTCGTAACGCCATTACGGGACTTCCGTAATCTTATTACGAAGCTTTCGTAATGAGCTTACATTTAAACAACAGCGTCTTCTACTTACAAAGGTAATGAATTTTCAATGCCTTTCCAAATCATTTTTACCCTTTTTGCACAGGCTAATCGTGCCTGACCTCAGACAGACGCCGATGCCATGACAACGCGAAAGCAACTCCTGTAAAATTGATAATTGTATGGGTTATCAAGGTACAGGCATGCGTTTGGGAAATAATTACCTTTGCACCTGTAAACAAAAGAAATGCAACAATGAATACAAACAGCAAAACAAAGAAGATTCTGACCGTATTCTTCTCTATGAAAGGACAGACAATATGGAGCGGTTGGGCCATTAAAGACCTCAAAGAGGGCAATACCGCCGTGGCAGCCAAGTACATACAGAAAGCCGTTGGTGGCGATCTGTTCGAGATAGAGACCACAAAGAGCTACAACAAAGACCACATGAAGATGATATATGAGGCCAAAGAGGAAATGCGAAGTGGCGAAAAAGCACAGCCCAAACATTGGCTCGACAACCTTGAAAGCTACGATATCATCTACGTGGGCTACCCTCTTTGGTGGGGCACATACCCTCCAATAGTCAATACTTTTCTTGATCACTACAACTTGAATGGCAAAGTTCTAATCCCGTTTAACACAAGCGAAGGCAGCGGTAAGCTAAGAACTGACAAGCAATTGCGCTCACGCTACGCCACGGCAAGGGTCCTCGACGGCGCCGGATGGACGGGTTCGCAAGTGCGAGGCATGGAAAGCGAGATAGCAAGCTGGGCTGAAAGCAAGCTGCGTGAGGCCGAAACAGAATAGCATGGCATTGGCAAATGAGAGCAAGACTCCTTCTTTTAACTGCAGCAATAGCCATTACCGGCATTGTGGCATGCGGGAAAGGTAACAATAAAGCATTTACAGAAACAATGGAAATAAAGGAAACAGAGCAGCAAATAACCAACCTCTATGAGCAGATGTACCGCGCTATGATAGCAAAAGACACCGTGCGACTCGGCGAAATGCTTGCATACGACTTCGAATTGGTTCACATGACGGGCATGCACCAGCCTAAAAGTGTGTACCTTAAGGGCATAGCCAACGGCACTCTAAACTACTACAAGGCTGAAACCGAACATATAATCTTTGGCAACATAACCGACAGTACAGCCGAGATAACGGGCCAGTCGAAAGTGAATGCAGCTGTATTTGGCGGCGGAAGATACACTTGGCCGTTGCAACTTAAGATATCTCTCATCAAGACAGACGGCAAATGGCTCATGGATAGGGCCGTGGCCAGTACATATTAGAGTATGGTCAACAGACTGAAAGCGCCTTGCCTTTACTGTAAAGGCTGTACATGCAAACTCGTGTCGAGTTAGTTTTTCTTCATTCTTTTTCTGTACTCATTGGGCGAACAACCATGATTGTTGCGCACAAAGCGCCCCCAAAAACGACAGATTGTCAAAGCCAAGTTCCCACGCTATGGTCTTTACACTCTTGTCGGTGTGTAGCGATGCCGTGCTCTATGACTTGGGTAATGGAGTCGCGTAGAAGGCATATACAAAGGTAAAAAAACAATGATGAACATGGCGCACGGCTGAGACAGTCGTGCGCCATTATTATATTTGTAATCAATTCTATTTGTCTATCAGAGCCTCACTTGCGGCATTGTAGCGGTCGCCGGACAGCTGTATGCTGTTCAAATGCTCATCAATTGATTTCAGTTCCTCAATAGTGAAGGTTATTTCCGCACTTGCGGTATTCTCCTTTATACGCTTCAGCTTGCGCATTCCGGGTATAGGAACTATCCAAGGCTTCTGTGCCAGCAGCCATGCCAGTGCTATCTGGGCCGGAGTGGCATTCTTCTGCTTTGCTATTTCGCCCACATAGCTGGCCAGTTGCAAGTTCTTGTCAAGGTTCTCGCCTTGGAATCGGGGCACAGTACTGCGGAAATCGTTCTTGTCAAACTTCTCATCGGCCTTCACTGAGCCCGTAAGTATGCCCTTGCCAAGTGGTGAGAAAGGCACAAAACCTATACCAAGTTCCTCAAGTGTGGACAGGAGCCCGTTCTTTTCCGGTTCACGCCAGAACATGGAGTATTCGCTTTCTACGGCCGTTACAGGATAAACCTTGTGGGCCCGGCGTATGGTTTCGGGCGACGCCTCTGAAAGACCGTAGTGCAGTATCTTACCTTCTTTTATCAAATCGGCCAGTGTTCCGGCCACATCCTCTATAGGAACCTGAGGGTCTACACGGTGTTGGTAATACAAATCTATATGGTCGGTACGCAGACGGCGCAGTGATCCCTCCACCGCTTCACGTATATGTTCGGGCCTACTGTTAAGAACTGAGTTGTCCATTTGCTGTCCCACGCTCGTGAAGTTAGTGTCGGCAACGTTGAAACCGAACTTAGTAGCTATTATAACCTTATCACGGTAAGGCTGAAGAGCCTCTCCCACAAGGCGTTCGTTCTCGAACTTGCCATAGATTTCGGCAGTATCAAAGAAGGTTATGCCCTCATCTATTGCCTGGTGTATTGTGTTTATGCTGTCTTCCTTTGAGGGAAACGGCGGATAACCTTGATTAAAGCCCATGCAACCCATGCCTATGGCCGATACTTCGAGCCCACTCTTACCTAAAAATCTTTTCTTTGTCAACATAATAATTATTCTTTCTTGATTTCTGAGTGCAAAGTTACGGTTCTTTTTCCAATGGCTTTTTACACAAAATACCGTCTTTCAGCATGTTTTTACGGTAAATAACAAGTTCCCGTGGTTGTTTGTTCATGTCCTTTTGCCATTTCTGCTTGAGCTTGCTTTAACAAGAAGCGGCCACTGCCTTCACAGGTGGTGACCGCCAGAAAAATGTATATGAAAAAATGTT
>CAZUWO010000010.1:0-12834 GCA_964623995.1 uncultured Prevotella sp.
AGGCCACACTTGGGACAATTGGCGCAAGTATTTGGTTGATTTTCTGCCACGATTATTAAGAAACAAATTTAAAGCACAATAAAACCAAATGAAGGAAGATATAAGAAAAATGCTTGAGGACATACTTCCTCTTGTCGATTTCGATTCCGATTTCCTCTTTGCCGAACTCGATTCGCTTGGCATTACGGCCATACTGATGACACTTTCGCAAGCCTATGGCATAAGTTTGGAATCGGTCGACGTTACGCCAAAGAACTTCAAGACGCTCGATAGCCTTGTGGCCATGGTGGAAAACAAGCTTAAGAATAAGGCAAAAGCACAATGACAGGCAGCGGTTTGGGCAATATGGAGTCAATAGAGCAGTGCGTTTGCCATCAAGCGCGTATCAATCCTGACAGGGTGGCGGTGGTTTGCAACAGCCGTATCACTACCTATGGCCGGCTGTGGCAAATGGTTGAGCAGCAGAAAGAGGAGCTACAGGCCGCAGGAATAGGCAGAGGAAGCCTGTACACCTACCGTACCACTCAGAATGAGGCTTTCATCTGCCGCTACATGGCTGCCCATTTGCTTGGTGCTGTGGCTGTTCCATTGGGCTCTGACATGCCACAAGAGGAATTCAAGCGAATGCAAACAAACCTTAAAGGCATTACTCTCAACACTCAGACAAGCCACACTGAAAGTATAGCCGACGTGCTTTTCACCACCGGAACCACCGGCAAGCAGAAAGGAGTGATGCTGAGTTACAGGGCTATAATGGCCGATGCTGACAATCTTATAACAGCACAAGGCTTCTCTACTGATACCAATTTCGTTGTCTGCGGACCGCTAAACCACATAGGAAGCCTTTCAAAGACGTGGCCGGTGCTGGCTCTTGGCGGAACGCTGATACTGCTTGAGGGCATGAAAGATATAAATTCCTTTTTCTCGGCCCTAAACTATGCCGACGCCAATATGGCCACTTTTATGGTTCCGGCCAGCATAAGAATGATGCTCAGACTTGGCAAACAGGAGCTTAAAGCACTGGCCCGGCGCATAGATTTTATAGAAACGGGTGGTGCGGCCATATCGCAGAGCGACATGAAAATGCTCTGTGAAGCACTGCCAGATGCCAGACTGTACAACACTTATGCCTCTACCGAGGCCGGAATAGTATGTACCTACGACTACAACCATAACCCTTGCGTGGCAGGATGTTGCGGACTGCCATTGAAACACTCCGGAGTGAGCATTGATGGCAATGGTTCCGTGGTTTGCAGTGGCGATACGCTGATGAGCGGTTACCTAAACGATGAGGCAGCAACGGCCGAGGTGCTCAGCAATGGCACCCTTATTACCAGCGATTTGGGCTTTATCGATGACAGCGGAATGCTGCATTTGCGAGGCCGTAACGGTGATGTTGTCAACATCGGGGGCTATAAGGTGTCGCCATCAGAGGTGGAGGAGGCTGCACTGAGTCACCCATTAGTGGCCGATTGTGTATGCTACAAGGCACAGTCGCCCATATTCGGACCTTCAATAAAGTTGGAATACGTAATTGAACCGGGACATGAGCTTACCAAAAAGAATCTTGCCCGCCACCTGGCATCAAGACTTGAGGCCTACAAAGTGCCAAGACTGTTTGAACAAACCAATGCCATAAGGCGGCTCTTCAACGGCAAGCTCGACAGAAAATACTACAACGGCGACTCTAAGTGGCTGTAACATAAAAACTTAATCTGTAGAATCAAGAACTGGAAAGGGCCAATCCTAACCTTTGGAGTTACCCTATAAGAGGGTGAAAATTATATTTTTAGAATAAAAAACTGTAATTTTTCCAATTAAAATTTGGAAAGATTACAAACTTTTCATACCTTTGCACCGTCAGAACAAAGTGAAACAAGAACAAGATTGCAGATGAACAAGAACATGGAGCAAGCCTATGAGCGCCTTAAAGAGTGCGGTATTCACCCGTCAGTTCAGCGCATGGCCATTATGGATTACCTGCTTCAGCATCCTACTCATCCCACAGTGGAGACGGTGCATAGGGACTTAAGCCGGCGCATGTCGCGGCTAAGCAAGACCACAGTCTATAACACCTTGCGCCTGTTGGCCGACCACAAGGCCGTGCAGATGATAACAATAGACGACCACCACGTGTGTTACGACGGCAACATAAAGCCCCACGTGCACTTCATGTGCAAGGAATGCGGTCGCGTTTTCGATCTTTTCGACGAGCCTGCACCCACTCTTGGCGAGCCGCGAATGGTGGACGGCAACATGATAACTGATGTACAGCTCTACTATAAAGGCTATTGCAAGGATTGTTTGGAGCATCAGCAGCATTGAGAATTACATATAAAGCAAACGGATACAAAAACATTAACATTACAAAACATTATGAAGAAGAAGTTTATTTGCACAGTGTGTGGCTACATTTATGAGGGAACTGAGGCACCGGAGAAGTGCCCTGTATGCAAGGCTCCACGTAGTAAGTTCAAGGAAATGGATGAGCCGGGCGACTCAGAGCTTGAGTTTGCTACCGTTCATTATCTGGGTGCAGCCTACAAAGAGGGTGTATCGGAGGAGCTGATTAAGCACTGCAAGGACACATTTGCAGGTGAATGCTCGGAGGTTGGCATGTATTTGGCCATGGCAAGACAGGCAGACCGTGAGGGATATCCAGAGGTAGCACGCGCTTTTGAGCACTATGCTATGGAGGAAGCCAACCATGCCAGCCGCTATGCAGAGCTGCTCGGCGACGTGCTTAAGGACACAAAAAGCAACCTCGAGGCCCGCATCGCAGCCGAAAAGGAGGCTTGCGCCGAGAAGTTTGAGATGGCAAAGAAGGCTAAGGCTGAGGGTAACGACACCCTGCACGACACCATTCACGAGATGGCTAAGGACGAAGCCCGCCACGCTGCCGGCTTCAATGGCCTCTACAAGCGCCTGTTCAAGTAATACTTCAAGGCTCAACGGCCCGGCCATGCCGCTGCTACTGGTGAGGCAGAGGGATGCCGGGACCGATTGAACCAAACATTTAGAATATCTTCTATATTAAGAAAAAAGTAGGGTAACAGCTATTTTCAAAATCGCTCCAAATCTAAAATTAGGAATGGAGAGACCCCGATCAGTTTGCCAAGCAAACGGATCGGGGCCTTTTCGTTGTATGAAACTTTAGGTCATAAACGTAGGTGTGGGTCTCGGTTGTGATAACTCCAGCTGGTGATTCCGCCTGACGTTGTCAGCAGAAGCATACCTATTTATTATGCAAAGAATAGAGAGTGGAGGCTGGTTTAGCAGGCAGTAACCCAGCGTGGCTGTTAACCGGTGATGCCGCTAATGGGGTGTGGCTTGATGAAGGAATTTGCTTAAAACCGTAGTAGAATTTATGTAATCGTGTTACGGCAGTCTCGTAATCGGATTACGGAACTTCCGTAACCACGTTACGAGACTTTCGTAATGGCATTACGGAGCTTTCGTAACGACATTACAGAAGCCCCGTAATCCGATTACGGGAATATTAGCCTCTGATGATACGTAAATACAAGCATTCTGACTGGTTGCAAAGATACAGAATTTGGTGAGCGATTCCAAATTGTAAGCCTACTTTTAAGGCTCGGTTGCTACCATAGTAGCGGTTCGTGACTGTGGCAGAACCCTTTGCCGGCCTATGTTCTGACCGGCAGAAGTGGCGGATGCGGACAAAGGTTACTGGTGTTTGAGGAAGCCAATGCTGGAGTGGGTGATTACGAAAAGGTTGCCCAGATAGTCCTCTATCACGTTGCCGGTGAGGTGGAAGGTGTATTTTATCTGCTTGGTTTTGGCGTCGAGCACCACAAAACTGCACGGTTTGTCCTCGTCGCCATTGGTGTAATACACGCTGCCTGTGCCGTGAACATATACCTCATCAGCTGTTATCAGCTTACAGCTGCCGTCAGGACTGACTACGTTTACGTCCTTATCGTAGACCTCAACCACCATTTTCTCCTTGTCGGTGCACACGTATTTTAAAGTTCCATTGCTAAGAATGCCCACCGTATCGCACAGAACTAAGTTGGGATAGTTGTCGGTAGGCTTGTTGGTGGTTTGTGGTTCCCAGTGTATTTTGTGGGCCAAGGTGTCGCCTTCGTTGTTGTAGTAGAATCCGTTTAGGGTTTGCCAGTAGGCCCGTCCGGCAGTGTAGATGCCGCCATATATTTTCTTTTTCAGGTCGGGCTTGTCCATTGCGAGTTGCCGTCCTGAGCTTTTGTCGTAAGATGCTATAAAGGGCATGCCACATCTGAAGCTCGTTCCTTTCTGGAAGGCAATGCCAAAGTTAATCAGTCTCACCTTGTTGCCATCAACGCTTATGCGCGACCTGGCCCCCATTTCGTCAGGTATGGGTGTCTGCCACACTGTATTCAGGTCATTGTCGAGGCAATACACGTTGCGGGCATCGGCTATATAGAGCCGGTCTCCCTCTATTATCAGGTTGCTGCCGGTGCCCGTCAGCACGTTGCTTCTTACCGAATAGGAGGCCATCATCTCCATAGCGAACTCCAGATTTGTGGGGCTTACCCTTCTCGATAGTTGCGGTTTGGCTCATATAGACTGCCTGATGCCGGCCTCAAAGGGGTGGCCTATCAGTTGGCCTGTGGCTATATTGAGCTTGAAAATGGAGTCGCCTATGATGTAATAGCTTCCCTCTTGGCTAGGAACATTATAGCAATGTGACGGCAGAAAGGGGTAGCACTTGGTGCCGGATATGCTCCTTTGCCACAGCTCTCGGCCTGTATTCATCTCGTATCCGGTAAAGAAGAACTGCTTGCTGTGCTTCTCGCAGACGAGCACATTGCTCTTTCCGTTGGCCATTACCACCATTTGCTTGTTGCTCCATACCTTCTTTCCGTCAAGATTATAGAATGTGGGACTGCCAAAAGATAAGAAGAACAGGCCGCCTTCAGAGTAGGTCAGATAGCCGTCGGGGCAGAGTTGGGCCAGTTTTTTGCTTCCCAGCTTCACGTCGGTTATGTATTCTCCTGTCTCAGTGTTGTACATTTTGATGCTTTTTTCGTTGCCTATCATCACGTAGGGCATCTTCTCTGAAATCTTGAAATAGGTTACTTTCCCGTCGGTAGGCACCACATGCATCATCAGGTTGCTGCCGTCGGCTTTGCGGCCAAGTGCCACTTCGCTGTAGCTGAGCAGTGATTCGGTCTGTGCGTGGCAGCACAATGCGGCCATGAAAGCAATGATAGCAAGTGATAATTTCCTCATAGTTTTAGTATAAAGTTACACATTCTTTTTATTTGTAGGGTAGGTAAGAGCTTGGCTTTAAAGCCCTGATGGCCTGTGTATGTATGGCCGGGCGGAAGCCTATAGGCAGATTGTCGGCGTCACGAGTTATGCTGTTGCGACCTGAAGCGGGTGCTCAATCGTCGTCGGAGAGCTGGTCGGGCATCTCGGAATACAGTCGTCGGCCGTGCACATAGTATTGCCACAGAATGCTGTAGGGCTTAAGCGGCAAGGCATTTGGGTGCTCCTTGTGCAGCGATAGTGACTTACGGCGGTCTGCATCGAACTGATGCTTCCACCGATGGAAGTCGTGCCGCGCGTGGTATATGGCCTTGAAGTCGCCGATGTTGCCCTTACATATCAGCGTTTGCCATGCCGCCACGTAGTCGAGCAGCCATCTTAGGCGCATAACCCGCCTCAAACTCTCGGCCGGAAGGTTCTTATAGAGCATGGTTAGGTTATTACGGAAGTTCAGATAAGTTTTCATCGGGTTGCCCTTGGGCAGGGTTCCGCCGCCCACATGGTATACCTCGCTGTCGGTTACGCAGAAAATCCGCCTGCCGGCAAGGTGCATTCGCCAGCAGAGATCTATTTCTTCGTTGTGGGCAAAGAACCTGTTGTCGAGCCCACCTGCCTGCCAATAGTCGGTCGAACGCACCATGAGGCATGCCCCTGTGGCCCACATTATCTCCTCTTGTGAGTCGTACTGGCCGTCGTCTGTCTCGATAGTGTCGAATATTCTGCCCCTACAGAAGGGGTAACCAAGCTTGTCTATGAAGCCGCCTGCAGCGCCGGCATACTCAAAAGAGTCCTTGTTTATCTCGGAAAGGAGCTTAGGCTGGCATGCCGCCACATCGTCATGGCTGTCCATAAACTCCAATAGCGGAGTGAGCCAGTGGTGGGTTACCTCCACGTCAGAATTGAGAAGCAGGTAGTATTCTGCCTCAATCTGCTTAAGGGCGCGGTTGTAGCCTTCGGCAAAACCGTAGTTGCGGTCTAATAATATAATGTGTACATCGGGGTAGTGTTGCTCCAACCAGTCCACCGACCCGTCGGTAGAAGCGTTGTCAGCCACATATATTTCGGCCTCATCGCGCGAGTATTCCAGCACGGTGGGTAGGAATCTGGACATCATGCTCAGTCCATTCCAATTGAGTATTACTATGGCAAGCTTCATAATATAAGTCTTTTTTCAGTCTGTTATTTCAGCCCTGAGGGCATCGCCCTTGGGGGTGAAGTCGCCCAAACGTACGCGGCGAATCTCATTATCGTATTCTGTGCGGGCCTTGTCGGGTGGCAATTCCACTCTGATATAGTTCTCTGTGAACCCGTGCATTGCCTTTCCGGCCGGCGCTTTCTCGAACAGTACAAGCGCTTCCCTGCCAATATGGGCCGCGTAGAATTGGTGAGTTTTCTCGTCACTCAGTCTTAGCAGCTCGTGGGCGCGGCGCTTTTTCTCCTTGCTGTCAACAATATAGGGAATGCGGAGGGCCATAGTGCCGGGCCGTTCGGAGTAGGGGAACACGTGGAGTTGGGTGACAGGCAGTTGTCTTATGAACTCATAGCACTCGTCGAAGAGTTCCGGCCGCTCGCCGCGACAACCCACCATGACATCGACTCCTATGAAGGCGTCGGGCATTTTCTCCTTTATCAGCCTCACCTTGTGGGCAAAGAGGTCGGGATTATAGCGCCTGTGCATGAGCCGAAGCACCTCGGCCGATCCGCTCTGTAGCGGTATATGGAAGTGAGGCATAAAGGCTCGAGAGTGTGAACAGTAGTCTATTAGCTCGTCGCTGAGCAGGTCGGGCTCAAGGCTCGATATGCGGTAGCGCTCAATTCCCTCCACATCGTCGAGTGCCTTTACCAGGTCGAGGAAGCTCTCATGGGTGGTTTCGCCGAAGTCTCCTATGTTTACGCCGGTCAGGACTATCTCCTTTCCGCCCTCGGAAGCAGCCTGACGAGCTTGCTCTACCAGTGATTTTATGGTGGGATTGCGTGAATTTCCGCGTGCAAAAGGTATGGTACAGTAGGTGCAATAGTAGTTGCAGCCGTCCTGAACCTTGAGGAAGTAGCGTGTGCGGTTGCCCCGAGAGCATGACGGTTGGAATGTCTTTATGTCCTTTGTGCGCACCGAATAGCTTTTGTGGGCACCTCCTTCGGCACGTTCTGAGGTTAGTGCGTCGCTCAGATATTGCACCAAGTTGGCTTTTTCATTGCTGCCAAGCACAAGGTCTACGCCGTCTATGTGGCTCACTTCTTCTGGTTCCAGCTGGGCATAGCAGCCGGTTACAATCATCAAGGCACCGGGATTTTCGCGCACCATGCGGTGTATGGCTTGCCGGCATTTATGGTCGGCCACCTCCGTTACCGAGCAAGTGTTGACCAAACATATATCTGCCGGCTCGTCGTCTTGAGCCGTCAGCACGCCAAGCTCGGCAAGAAGCTTGCCGAAAGTTGATGTTTCGGAGAAGTTAAGTTTGCACCCAAGCGTGTAGTATTTGGCTTTTTTGCCTTGAAAAGCTGAAGTGTCTATCATTACACATTATATATATAAGCACCCAAGGGTGCCCATGTTGCAGTTGCAAAGGTACGAAATAAATCGGTAAGAAAAGCCATAGTAGGGTCTAATAGTGCCGTAAGTAAAATATTTAACAGGGATTAACGCTTTGTAAAGATCTAAATATCAGTGTCTTATAAAAAAGTTACAAAAACATCGAAAAAAAACTATTAAAAAATGAACGTCGTATTAAAAAAAGATTTACCTTTGCACTGTTTTAAGAACAAATGATTGTTTTACAGATTTAAAAAAGCAAAGAAAAATGAAGAAATTACTTTTAATGTTCGTAGCTGTTGCAGCTATCTCTTTCGCATCATGTGGTAACAAGACTGCTCAGGCTCCTGCACAGGACTCTGATAGCGTAGCTCAGGTTTCTGACAGCGATTCTACCGCTGCTCCAGCAGACTCAACTGCTGACTCCACAAACGTGGCAAAGTAATAGCACAGCGCTAACTTGAAAAAGAGAGAATACCGCCGGACTCAGTGAGTCCTGGCGGTTTTTTTATGCCCTTGCATAACCTTTTGCTTTCTAAGAAAATGCTTTTGACCACTGAAAGTATTGCAGAAAATGATTAACTTTGCAATAAACTTACTGGTTTATTGATAATGTGGACAGCCGATATTGACCGTCTTAACTAACTGAACTGAAGCAATATGGAGACAAACAAGCGAAAACTATACTGGCGTAAGACCGTAATCTCGTTTATATTGGTGCTCTTCACCATGCCATTAGGCCATGCGCTGATGATGATTATGGGCCGGAATATGGAGCCGGGAAGCGTACATGTGGCCGCATTCCTCATGGGACTGGCCGGTTGGGGCATAGCCATTGGTGGCATATTTGTTAAGGGTGACACTAAGCAAACGCTCTTCGGGCTGTTCGGAGGGTTGCTTTTCTGGACCGGATGGGTTGAGTTCTTGTTTCAATACTACGTTGACCGCTATGGAATGCAGCCGCTAACGTATGCCGATGGCCACACAACTCAGCCCGAATATCTCATATTGCCGGCCACATTCGGGCTTTGGGCCATGATGATGACAGTGTATCTGTTTTGCACTAAGTCGGGTTGCTGTTTCATTAACTGGTGCCAGAAAGTGCTGTTTGGCAGGAAGAAGGCTCAGATAGCAGCACTTCCGCTCACCCGTCATACGTCTATAACGACCTTTATGGAACTTAACATGATGCTGTGGACGAGCTATCTGCTTACAATGTTTCTTTATGATCCAAACTTTATAGGCCCTCACAGCCCTGTTACCATTGCCATCGCCTTCGGATGTCTTATTGGTGCGGTGATGATATTCGTCAAGGAGTTGCACGTAGCGGTTTGGGGAGCCAACATTCGCATGGCAGTGGCAACGGTAATCATATTCTGGGTGTGGGTGGAAGTTATGATACGGCTCAACTTTATGAAGGAAATATGGGTTGCCCCCGAGAAGTACGCGCCTCAGATGATGGCCATTCTGCTTGTCTTTTTGGTGCTTCTGGCTTATGTGGGGCGCGTAGCTTGGCGCAAGAAGAAATAACTTCAGCGTGCAGACCAAATTCTTTTGGCATATTTTACAAACTGTTTCCAGTCGTATTCGAGCACTGCATGCTTGCCCGTGCGTATGTGATAGGCTATGAATCCTTGATCATAGGGCACGTCGACTGGTGGCATTGAGTCGGTGGCAATGCCTTTTTCACCATACAAAGCATACACACTCTCGGCAGCTTTGGCGGCAAGAAACTCACCCTTAGGGTCGCCCCAAAGGTCTTCTGAGGCACATGCCAGGTAGACGGGGCGTGGAGCTATGAGGGCGATAACGCTGTGTTGGTCGAACGGCATGAACTGTTCGCGGTCGGAAAATTGCTTGTAATTGCCGCAGAACCAAGCGGGCATCACATTATTTATGCTTGTAGGCGTCTCGCCGATGAGCCTCCTCGACAGGGCGGCACCGCAGCAACCTGAGTTAACTGGAAATACAATGCTGAACCTTTCATCGCATGCTCCGGCCCAGAGTGTGGCCTTTCCGAGGCGCGAATGTCCGATAAGAGCCACTCGTGAGGCATCTATCTGCGGGTCGGTCTGCACATAGTCCATCGCCCTGCTGGCACACCAAGCCCACATTGCTATGGTTCCCCACTCGTCGGGGCGTGGTTCGTGCTGCCCCTCTGCATAATAATAGGGCATCAGTCCTTCCTTCCAAGGGCGCAGGTCTGACTTGTCAGGACACACCTCTGTATACCTGAATGTGGCCAGTCCTATTCCATTCTCGAGCAGATAGTGCAGCTGCCACTCAGGCGCAGTTGCAATTTTGTTGTTCGGACAGAATGACATGCCGAGGAAAATGGGTACCGGCTTGGTGGCTTTACGTGGCAGATAGACTTGCAGATGTATTACCGGAGCGCCTGGTTTCTCTGACAATCGCAGCGTAACTACCTTGCGAATGGCCTCACCTCCAAGTGCTTTGTTCTCCAGAGTGTCCACACTCCAGGGCAAGGCGTGGTCGAGTTGTGGCGCCTTACCATACATATAGGTGGTTAGAAGAGCCTTAAGCTCAGGCCGGCGCTCATGCTCCCACTGCCAGGAAGTAGTGACCCGCTGGCCGTTTTCGCACAATAGCGGGTCGGGAAGGGTGTACTGTGGCACCTTGCTCTCGTCATAATTGGCGGTGTTATAGAAATACTTGAAATCGCGTTTCACCGCCTTCACTTCCTGGGCGGATACTTGCTGAGCGCCAATCACAGCGGCCAGTGCCATTGCTACGGTTAGTTTTCTTATCATAACTCTATGGTTTATGTTAGTTAAACTTATGGTTCAGTTCTTCAAAACCACCGCTTTACATAGTCTAAAGTACCGCTTTATGACTGCCATACGACAGCTGTAGCCCACGGCACATATGCCATTATAGTGAGTATAAGCAGATTCCGACTTGCTCTGTTGGTAGAATTGGCTGGTTTTTATGATGCAAATTTAATATAATCCGTTCAATAATCAGCATCGTTTCACATTAATTTATTAACTTTGCAGAATAAGTTTTACCGTATGAAAGAAATAGGTTGGGGATTTATAGGCTGTGGAGATGTGACCGAAAGAAAGTCCGGACAGGCTTTCAATATGGTTGACGGCTCCCACATAGAGGCGGTAACGAGCCTCCATCCCGAGCATGCAAAGGCCTATGCCAAAGAACACGGCATACCGAAGAGCTATGACGATGCCCAAAGTTTGATAAATGACCCTGATGTTAATGCCATTTACATCAGCACGCCTCCATCCTCTCACGCCACATATGCTATAATGGCGATGCGCGCTGGCAAGCCAGTGTACGTTGAAAAGCCTTTGGGCGTGAGCTATATGGACTGTGTACGCATCAATAGAGTAAGCAGAATGACAGGCGTACCCTGCTATGTGGCTTACTACAGGCGCTACCTTCCATATTTCCAAAAGGTGAAACAGATAATCAGTGAAGGGCAGATTGGAAAGGTGATGAACGTACTTGTGAGATTCAGCTGTCCGCCACGGCAACAGGACTACGCTGAGCCCGACAAACTGCCTTGGCGCTTGCGCCCCGAGATATCGGGTGGAGGATACTTCTATGACATGGCTCCCCATACGCTCGATCTGCTTCAAGACATCTTCGGAGTGATAATACGCGCCCACGGTTATTGTGCTAATCTGGCCGGACTTTATGAGCCCGAGGACAACGTAGATGCGGTATTCAAGTTCGAAAGTGGACTTAACGGCACTGGCTCGTGGTGCTTCGTGGGTCACAAGAGTGCTGAAGAAGACCGTGTTGAGGTTATTGGCTCCAAGGGAATGCTCTGCTTCTCCATGTTCAACTATGAGCCAATACGCCTCCATTTGGGTGATGGCGTTCACGTTCTCAACATAGAGAACCCCGCCTACGTGCAGCTTCCCATTATAAAAAATGTAATAGAGGCTATTCAGGGCACCGGTTCCTGCACTAGTACATGCGAGAGTGCCACCCTCACCAACTGGGTTATGGACCGCATTTTGGGCAAGAGCTAATTCTAAAAACCACAATTTGATGAGACCCGTACTGTTGATATTGATTCTTCTTACCTTGCCGACGGAAGCTGTTCTTGCTGCTGATGTCGACGAGAAGAAAGAAAAGCGCGACAGTATATCGGCCTTGAAGAAGCTCACACGACACTTTACCGACATCGATACCTCATATATTGAACCTCAACACTACAATTGGGCCGTGATGGGACAGGCCACAGCGTCGCTCGATTTCTATACTCTACGCAGCAGCGACGGCCAGTCCATAACGTTCAGACCACGGTCTCAGTTCAAGCTTGGACCATATTTCGGCTACCGATGGATGTTTCTCGGCTACACATTCGACATATCCCACCTCACGTCAGACAACCGGAAGGAGTATGATTTGAGCATATACTCCAATCTGATGGGCTTCGATTTGTATTACCGCAAGTCGGGTTCGCAGTATTATATCAGGCGTGCCACCTTCGGAAATATCAACACCAGAGCCTTGAAGGGAACCCAGTTCGACGGGTTTCAGTCGAGTGTGCGTGGCTTCAACATATATTACATATTCAATCATCACCGCTTTTCCTACCCTGCAGCGTTCAGTCAGAGCACTGTTCAGCGCCGTAGTGCGGGCTCGGCCATGATAGGTTTGAGCCATACACGCCACTCTCTGAGCATTGATTGGGATGATTTGGACAAGGTAATCGACGACAAATTGGGCGCCGGAGTATCTGAAAATGCCGTAGATACAGCCCTTCACTTCGGCAAAGTGAACTATGATGCCTACTCCATATCTGGCGGTTATGCTTACAATTGGGTGTTTGCGCGCAACTGGTTGCTGTCCACCGGGCTTTCAGTAGCATTGGCTTACAACCAGTCAAGTGGTGATGCCGACCGCAAATTCCTCGATTTCAAGTTCCAAAACTTCAGCTTCAAGAACTTCAATATAGACAACATACTGCGCATAGCGTTAGTATGGAACAACACAAAATGGTTTGGAGGCCTTTCAGGGGTGCTCCATTCGTTTAACTA
>CAZUWO010000010.1:12844-13766 GCA_964623995.1 uncultured Prevotella sp.
AAGAGTACGTTCCGCACTAACAACAGCTTCGGCACCATAAGTTTGTACTTCGGAATGAACTTTGGCAGAATGAAAGAAAAACAAAAACAAAAGAAACGATAAATAGCAAACTACTTATGAAAAGCAAAAACATCATTATTACGGCCCTGATGCTTATGGCATCGGCAAGTATTATGGCCAAAGTGGAGCTGCCGTCATTCTTTGACAGTGGCATGGTATTGCAACGTCAGACTCAATGTAAGATTTGGGGAAAGACCGAAAAGGGCAGGAAAGTAAGCCTGAACTCGTCGTGGGACAACAAGAACTACACGGTAAAGGCCGATAATACAGGCCGTTTCGAAGTGCAAGTGAGTACTCCCGAGGCCGGCGGACCATACAAAATAACCATCGATGATGGCGATCTGACCACTCTTAGCAACGTAATGATAGGCGAAGTGTGGCTCTGCAGCGGCCAGTCAAACATGGAAATGCCCATGAGAGGCTTCAAAGCACAGCCTGTTGAAGGCTCTCTCAACGAGATTCTCTACGGTTCCGACCCTCAGATGAGGTTCTTCACGGCCAAGCGGAATGCCTCTCTGACTCCCGTTGACGATGTAACCGGACACTGGAGTGAAGCCAATCCGGCTTCAATTCGCGAGTTTAGCGCCACTGCTTACTACTTTGGCAAGACGTTGCGCCACACACTCAACGTGCCCATAGGACTGATAGTAGTGTCGTGGGGCGGCAGTGCGTGCGAGGCATGGATGACTTCTGACTGGCTGAAAGATTTCCCAACGGTGAAGATTCCAAAGACAGCAGCCGACGTTGACAAAACAAAGCAGCGCTGCCCCACAGCACTTTACAACGGCATGTTGCATCCTTTCATCGGCATGGCCATGCGTGGCGTAATCTGGTATCAGGGTGAGGACAACGTGAACCGTTG
>CAZUWO010000010.1:13776-43480 GCA_964623995.1 uncultured Prevotella sp.
AAAACTATGCCCGTCTGTTCACTACCATGGTTCACGGGTGGCGTAATGATTGGCAGATAGGACAGTTCCCATTCTACTATTGTCAGATAGCACCCTACGATTATACCATAAGCAAGAACTATAACAATTCAGCCAACCTGCGCGAACAGCAGCGACTGGCCGAAAATCTTGACGACAACATGGGCATGGCTGTACTCCTCGACGCCGGACTTAAGTACGGAATACACCCCAGAAAGAAGCTTGAGGCTGGTCAAAGGCTTGCCCTCTTGGCCTTGCGGGGTACCTATGGCAATACCGTACTGCCCGACTACGCCCGCCTGGAGAGCGTAACGGTGAGCAATGATACAGCCTGTGTGGCCTTTTCCCACAGCAAGGAGTGGATATACTTTGAGCATGGAAAGGCTGAAGGTAATTATGAGGTGAAGTCAACCGACGGCAAATGGTATCCTGCCAAGGCATGGATAAACCGCAATCGCCTTTATTTAAAGAGTGAGAATGTGAGCAAGCCAGTTGCCGTAAGGTATGATTACCAGGACTATGCAGTGGCTGATCTGATGCATGACGGTCTTCCGGTGAGCTCTTTCAATAGCGAAAACATAGGAGTAAAGCCATAACAGCCACCTGAAATTATGAAGCACAGCATTCTGTTATTGCTCTTTGCTCTCTGCTTTGTTGCCACCTCACGGGCTCAAGACAGGCTTACCTCGGTCGCCGGACTATTCCCCATAGCCAATCAGGGACGCCAAGTGTTCAACTTCAACAGTGGTTGGAGGTTCCTGTTGGGCAACAACGAGAGAGCCTCAGCCACAGATTTCGACGACAGTAGCTGGGCCATTGTGTCGTTGCCCCACTGCGTCAAGCTCGAGCCGGCAGAGGCTTCGGGCTGCCGCAACTATCAGGGCGTGGCTTGGTATCGCAAGCATTTCACTGTGCCTGCCGATGGTTCGATAGTCTATTTTGAAGCCATCATGGGCAAACAGCGCATCTACGTCAACGGCAAACTGGCCACAGAGCACCTTGGAGGTTATCTGCCTATCGTGGTAGACCTTAGTAAAATGGGGTTGAAACGGGGCGACAAGGCCGTGATAGCAGTGGAAGCCGACAACAGTGACGACAAAAGCTACCCGCCGGGCAAGACCCAATTCACGCTCGATTTTGCCTATCACGGAGGCATTTACCGTGATGCGTGGCTCATAAGTCGCAGCTCTGTACACATCACAGACCCTATAGAGGCCAACCGTCAGGCTGCCGGCGGAGTGTTTGTCCACCTCTCTGACGTGAGCAACAAACAGGCTTTGGTATGGGCCAATACCGATATCGCTAATACTTCCGGTCAGGACAAGACAGTGAGGGTGGAACAAACGCTCAAGGATGCCAGTGGAAAGATTGTTGGAAAGAGCTCCAAATCAGTACGCATAGCGGCAGGACAGACCGCCACAGCCATACAGTCTATAAGGCTGAAGAATCCAAATCTCTGGTCGCCGGAGTCACCTTACCTCTACAATCTTGAGACACGAGTGCTTCAAAACGGCAAAACCGTGGACGGAGGCATGACCCATGTGGGTGTGAAGTGGGCCGAATTCAGAGGCAAAGATGGTTTTTGGCTCAACGGAAATCGCTACCGTCAGTTTGTCGGAGCTAACCGTCATCAGGACTTTGCCTATGTAGGCAACGCCTTGCCCAATAGCCAACAGTGGCGCGATGCACAGCGACTGAAGGATGCAGGCTTTAATATCATACGCACGGCCCACTACCCTCAGGACCCCGCATTTATGGATGCATGCGACCAATTGGGCCTTTTCGTAATCGTAGCTACCCCAGGCTGGCAGTTTTGGAATAAGAATCCCGAGTTCGCGGCACTGGTAGAGCAGAATACTCGCCAAATAATCCGCCGCGACAGGAATCACCCTTCGGTGCTGATGTGGGAGCCAATACTCAACGAAACACGCTTTCCGCTCGACTTCTCGCTGCGCCAACTGCAGGTAACTAAGGACGAATATCCCTATCCTTATACACCTGTGGCCGCTGCCGATGTGGCTTCGGCCGGCGTGAAGGATAACTATGGTGTGGTGTATGGATGGCCGGGTGACGACGAAAAGGACGACAGACCGACGCAATGCATATTCACCCGCGAGTTCGGAGAGTATGTAGACGACTGGTATGCCCATAACAACCTGAACCGCGCAAGCCGCAGTTGGGGCGAGAAGCCTATGCTAATGCAGGCCCTTTCGCTTGCTTCGACCACCAGAGAAATGTATCGCACCACCGGACAGTTCATTGGCGGAGCGTTGTGGCACCCCTTCGACCATCAGCGAGGCTATCATCCAGACCCTTATTGGGGCGGAATATACGACGCTTTCCGTCAGAAGAAGACGGCTTTCTTTATGTTTGCGTCGCAGCGAAAGCCCTCCAAGGCCACTGTTGCTGCACCAGAGGTTAAGCCTATGGTGCACATAGCCCACGAAATGACGCAGTTTTCCGACTCTGATGTAGTGATTTTCAGCAATTGCGACAGTGTAAGGCTCACCATGTACGACACGGCTCGGGTTATAACATTACCCGTTCGCCACTGTTCTACCTATACCGGCCACACGGCAATGCCTTTCGATCCCACAGATCATGATGCCATAACGCCTAACAGTATAGCCTCTGTGCCTGAGAACAGGTACAACTATCCCGTTGTGTTCAAGGGTGTTTGGAACTTCTGGCAGGCACGTGAGCGCAGCTACAAGCAGCGTGCTTGGCAGAAGGTTAAGATGAAAGCTGAGGGCATTATTGGCGGTAAAGTGGTATGCGAGGAGCTGAAGATGCCTTCGCGACGTAGCACAAAGCTTCGCCTTAGGGCCGATGAGATGGGGCGAAAGCTCGTGGCCGACGGCTCCGACTTTGTGGTAGTGGTGTGCGAAGTTACCGATGACAACGGCAATGTGCGTCGTTTGGCCAAGGAGAATATACGCTTCTCCATTAGCGGGGAGGGCACAATAGTGGGCGATAACAGCGACATCAATGCCAATCCGAGGACTGTAGAGTGGGGTTCGGCGCCCATATTGGTGCGCTCTACCCGTAGGGCCGGCCAAATAAAGATACATGCCGAGGTGCAGTTTCCCGGAACTCATGCGCCCACTCCGGCCGATCTCACAATAGAGAGTGTACCCTACGAGGGTAATTTTGTTGAGGGTGAAGGCACCGAAACCGGCACCACGGCCGCACAAAAGCGGTACAAACAGACTGCGAAAGGCCGCCAACTGACTCAGGAAGAGAAGCAACGGGCACTGAAAGAAGTGGAACAGCAGCAAGCCGATTTCGGTATTGGCAAGTAAAAAACAGCCTTCAACATTTCCTAAAGTCGATAAAGAACATTAATTTTGCAGTAATAATAACTTAAAAAATATACCTAAATGAATAAGAGTGAACTGATTGCGGCCATAGCCGCTAAGAATGAGATTAGTAAAACAGAGGCTGCCAAGTGTCTGGAGTACACACTTTGCGGCATAGCCGACAATATTTGCTATGGCGATGGCACCGTGGCCATACCTGATTTTGGCCGCTTCTACGTCAAGAACGTGGCTGAACGCAAGGGCAAGAACCCTCAGACGGGTGAGGAAATAACCATTCCGGAGCACGACAAAGTGGTGTTTAAACCGTCAGACAACATGAGCATTTACACCCGTAAGCACGGCATACAGCAGTAACTGGCAACCATGTTGGGCCGCGACTACTACGTTTGGCTTGCCCAGCATGACAATAACCATGCGGCAGCCCCGCTCTTTCTGTTTGCAGAAGGGCGGGGCTGCGCCGTTGTTTGGCTTGTGATCGGTGCAATAAGCAACTTTTCCGGTTTCAGCTAATACCCCCGAAGGCGAAGCCTAAAATGTGGGAGTAATTTGGATTCGCCCTTAAAACTTCGTACCTTTGCAATGGGTTGAAATGCTTGTCTTTACATATTGTTAAAGGCTTATATTCCCGTAATCTCGTTAATTCACTTACTTAATCCCGTTACGAAAGCCCCTTAACGTCGTTACGAAAGTCTCTTAATCACATTACGAAAGTTCCGTAACGAGATTACGGGAGTGCCGTAACAAAATTACCAAATTTGAATTGCTCAATCGTAAGTTCGGTTCTGAGGTGTCTGCCCGTAGCATCAATTATGCGGAATTTGCATACAGGCAGGGTCTTATGGCCATCTGTAGCTCTGAAAGGTGTATTAGGCAATAGCAAAAGAGCCGGCCACGAGGTGCGGTCGACTCTTAATTAAAAATGTGAAATATAGAAATGAAATGTTCTTATAGGTTCAACACCCTTACGAAGGCATCAGGATAGTGGTTCTGTAGGGCTTCGGTGTCGGGGCGGTTGCGGAATATGCCGTAAACGGTGCTGCCCGAACCGCTCATCAGTGCAAACGAGGCGCCTATGTCGTAGAGGTGCTGCTTTACGTCGGCCAAGATGGGAAAGCGCTCGAAAACCGGCCCTTCGAAGTCGTTGGTAAGCTCATTACGCCACGTGGAAATGGGTTGACGCACTATCATTCGGGCACTCTTTGCTGGCTTGTGGGGCTTGATGGCCTTGTAGGCTTCGGCTGTACTGACTGCCACGGGCGGCTTTACGAGAGCCAGATAGTAGCCTGACAGATTGCCATACTCGTTGTCGGCAGGCTCCAGTTGGTCGCCTATGCCGGTGGCAAAGCATGGTTCCGACGAGATGAAGAACGGGCAGTCGGCCCCCAGTTTTGCGGCATAGCGCTCCATTTCGGCATTTCCCATGTTCAGACGGAACCGTTCGTCGAGCAGTTTTATCATATAGGCTCCGTCGGCAGAGCCTCCACCGAGTCCGGCCTGTGTGGGAATGCCCTTGTAGAGGTGGGCATGCACGCGCGGCATCTTGTAGTCCTTGGCCAGCAAGTTGTAGGCTTTAACCACCAGATTATCCTCATCCTTGGCACCATCGGGCAGCGGCAGCCCCGTAACCTTTATGTCACAGCTTACCGGACTGGGGAAGTTTTCGTTCATTTTCCTCACCTCCAGCGCGTCGGTAAGTGCAATTGGGTAGAACACTGTCTCTATGTCGTGGTAGCCGTCGGGGCGTGTTGCCACCACGTTGAGGCCAAGATTTATCTTGCTACAAGGAAATATTATCATCTCAGCAGAGCGATTTATTGATTTAGGATGTGCAAATATATGAAATTATTTTGAAGGTAAGGCTCATTGTAAAGGTAAAAAAACTTAATTGGTCCTGCTGAAAGGTTTTGCCCGTTTTACTTTTTCCTCGTTCTTTTGCCTCAAGAAGGTATGAATGGAATAATTGCTTCGGCCATTTGAACAAATTTGTTTACCTTTGCATTTGTTTTATTAAAGAATTGTTAGATGAGAAAATATTTATTGATGTTTCTGCTCCTTGCCACCACAATATCGGCAATGGCGGTTCCCGCTTTGCGCGTTTGGCGCGACGTGAAGCAGAGCGACGGCACAGTGATAAGGGTGATGCAAGTGGGCGATGAAAGGTTCCACTACTACGTAACCACCGATAATGTGCCACTGATAGAGCAGCCCAACGGCGACCTTTACTATGCCGCGCCCATGGGCTTCGGGCTGAGCAGCACGGGGGTATTGGCCCATGAGGCCGATCGTCGCACCGATGTGGAGCGTGCGGCAATGAGCAATGTAAGTTCGGTAATGGCCCCAAGGCAGTATGCTGCGGGCCGGTCTAACATGGTTTTCCGCTCTCGCCGCAAAGCAGAAGCGCTAAAACCGGGAGCTGTTGATTCCACCATGATGGGTAAAAGGCGCGCCCTTTTGCTGCTCGTTGACTTCAGTAATCAGAAATTTAAGGACGATTCCTTGGCCGTGGACTACTACACCCGCGTGTGCAATGAGCCGGGATATACTAACAATTATGGCGCTATAGGCAGCGTACACGACTACTTTCTGGCTCAGAGTCTGGGCAAATTCGACCTCACTTTCGATGTGGTGAGGGTTACTTTGCCACAGGCCAACACGTGGTATGGAGCAAATGCGCGCAACACTATGTATAACAACGAGGACCAGTATGACCGTTTGGCACAGTTTGTGGTGCAGTCTTGCCAGCAGGCCGACAGCATAGCTGACCTTGATTGGACCCAATACGACTGGAATAATGACAGCACAGCCGAGCTGGTATTCCTGCTTTATGCCGGTGGTGGTGAGGCTACGAGTGGCGGAGCTGCCACAATCTGGCCCCACATGGCCTCGCTCAGCGACTTGTCGGGATATATTCAGGCATACACTCCTGATGCATCGGCCTTTACTTTCAAGTCGCACGACAGTATCTCTGTTAATGTTTACGCTTGCAGTAATGAGGTCTACGGTTATTCTTCGAGTTCAACAAGGATGGGCTTGGGCGTGATTTGCCACGAGTTTTCCCACTGTATGGGACTTCCTGACTTGTATGACACGTACTATAATGGCAACTCCAACCTTGGCGACTATGATATCTTGGCTTCCGGAAGCTACAATTCACCGCGCTATGGGCTTGGTTGGGTGCCGGCAGGATATACTGCTTATGAGCGGAACTCAATGAATTGGGTTGACTATGTTGTGCTTGACTCAACTAAAGCCGATACTACTGTAACGGGATTGGAACCCATGAGCGATGGCGGAGATGCCTTTGTGATCTACAATGATGGCCATAAGGATGAATACTTCTTGCTGGAAAACCGCGTGAAAAAGGGCTGGGACGCATACATTCCTGACCAGGGACTGATGATGATGCACGTGGATTACAACCAGGATGTATGGGAATACAACGAAGTGAACACCTTGAATGGGGAGACGAACAACACCCATGCACGCATGGCTTTTGTTCCTTCGGTAAGCGGTTCTTATAATAGCTCGGTCTATGTGTTCCCATACAATGGCGTGGATAGCATTACCGACAACTCAGTAGTGCCTCCAACGCTCTATAATAACAATGCTGGCGGCACCAAAAACCTTGGTATGCCCATCTGCAATATAAAGTTTGATAAAGAATTAGGGGTGGCTTCGTTTGTGTTTATGCCAATAGCAAAGTCCGATACCACCGGTACTGATACCACAAAGGCCGACACTACCACCACCGACTCAACGCTTACTGGCATAAATAGCATAAGAACCGTGGGCAAGATAGTGGCAGTTTACACCCTAGAAGGTCAAGAAGTGGCATTCGGTAGCAACAGTATGCCTGCCGGATTAAGCCGAGGCATCTATGTGGTTAGGTTTGCCGACGGCCGCACTCGCAAAGTATTGATAGAGTAGGGTATAGCTATGACTGGTAAAGTTAAATTTCATTAAGACCTGAAATCATCGAAAACGACGTTACGCCGTTACGGAAAAAATGATTAACTTTGCACTCGCTGTCACGAGATGGCAGCATAAAATTCAAACCACACATATAAAAAAGTTACATTAAAAACAATGGCAACAAAAATCAGATTACAGCGCGGTGGCCGCAAAGGTTATGCTTTTTATCGCATCGTTGTAGCCGACGCACGTGCACCACGAGATGGTAGATTTACTGAGAAGATTGGTACATACAATCCTAATACCAATCCTGCTACTGTAGATTTGAATTTCGATCGTGCCCTGTATTGGGTAGAGGTTGGAGCTCAACCAACCGACACAGTCCGCAACATTCTTAAGCGCGAAGGCGTATACTTGATGAAGCACCTGCGTGGGGGCGTCAATAAGGGAGCCTTCGATGAGGCTACTGCACAGCAGCGCTTTGATGCTTGGAAGCAAGGTAAGACTGCAGCAGAGGATGCTGTGGCCAAGAAGGTGGCCGACGCAAAGAAGGCCGACGCTCAGAAACACCTTGAAGCCGAGAAGAAAGTTGACGAGGCTATCGCCAAGAAGGTGGCTGACAAGAAAGCCGCTGAGGCAAAAGCCAAGGCTGAAGCCGAGGCAGCAAAGGCCGCTGAGGCTGCTCCTGCTGCTGAAGAAGCACCTGCTGAGGCATAATAATCAGTATCAATCATTTGGAACAAAAGCCGTGCTGACATATTGTCTGTGCGGCTTTTTGTTTGCACTATGATGGCCTTTTGTGGCCAAAAGATTTTATCTTCAATATATAAAGATGTGAAAGCACCGGCCCGTTCTACTTGTTTTAGGACGGGCCGGTGCTGTTTTTACGGTCTGATTCTATTTGCTTATGATGGCCAAGAAAGCCACTACGTTCTGCCGTTGAAGTATGATGGTTGTGTGTGTTAATGGCGGTAGACTTACTCCTTTACCTCAACAATCTTGGTTGGAGCCTTCTCTTTGTTGCGCCTGTTTACCATGGTTACAACTGCTTGGGCAAGGTTAATAAAGGCCTGACCCGTTATGCTGTCGGCATTAAGAGCCGAAGGTTTGCCCTCATCTCCACTTTCACAGATACTCTGTACTAATGGTATCTCAGCCAGAAGCGGTAAATGCATTTCCTTGGCAAGGTTGCGACAGCCGTCTTTTCCGAATACATAGTACTTGTTTTGAGGTAGCTCTGCGGGTGTGAAATAGGCCATATTCTCTACTAAACCAAGAATGGGCACGTTCACTTTCTCGTTCTGATACATATCAATACCTTTGCGGGCATCGGCTAAAGCCACTTTTTGCGGCGTGCTAACTATAACAGCTCCGGTTATGGCAAGGGTCTGAAGGAGCGTCAAATGTATGTCACTGGTGCCTGGAGGCGTGTCTAAAATGAAGTAGTCAAGGTCGCCCCAGTCTGCATCGGCTATGAGTTGCTTTAATGCTGACGATGCCATGCCGCCACGCCAGAGTGTTGCTGTATCAGGATTTACAAAGAATCCGATGCTCAACAGTTTTACTCCATACTTTGTTATAGGTTCTATAAGCTGCCGTCCGTCCTTCTCCACACCGTAAGGACGCTCATTTTCCACGTCGAACATCTTTGGAATGCTTGGTCCGAAGATATCAGTGTCGAGCAGTCCCACCTTGTATCCCAGTCGGGATAGGGCAATAGCGAGGTTTACTGCCACGGTGCTTTTGCCCACACCACCCTTTCCTGAGCTTACGGCTATTACGTTTTTGACGCCTGGAAGCATCTTGCCGACCTCTGGGCGAGGAGCTGATTTGAATTCGGTGTTGATGGTGACGTCTATCTCTTGGCCCAATTGGTACTTAAGTTGTGCCTCGGCTGCCTTGACAGTAGATTTGAGAAAAGGATCTGTATCGCGTGGGAATATGAGCGAGAAGCTAACTTTTTGTCCGTCAATTCTTATGTTGTCGGCTACCATTCCGCTCTCTACGAGACCCTTTTTCGTGCCAGGATAGATTACTTTATCAAGTATATCGCGTATTAGTTTTGGATATAATGTCATAATGCTTTGCTTTTATTGGGTGCAAAGGTAACAATTTTTGTTCTTAATCCCAAATGGAGTGGGGCCTCAGAGTCGTGTCAGTCGAGAACAGTTGATGAGCGAACGCGGCTCAATGTTTCCGGTGTCATCTGCAGATAGTTGGCCACGTAAGCCAGCGGAGCGCGCAGAATGATTTGCGGATTTATCTTGAACAGTTTCTTGTAGCGCTCCTGCGCTGACTCAAATCTAACCAAATCGGCGTGTACTTGACTCTGTATCAAGCTCTCTTCCAGTATCTTGCGGTAGAGCATCTGTATGTTTACGTTGCGCATTGCCTCTTCTTCGAGCTTTTGTTTAGGCAGTGCGTAAAGCAGCGTAGGTTCAAGAGCCTGAACCTGAAGCCGTGTGGGCTCCTCACGGAAGAGGCTTTCTATGCACATGAAAATGGTGTGATCGACTCCCAGATGCTCCGTCATTTCCTTGCCATTCTTGAAATAGAACTGGCGGATGAGGCCCTTCTCAATATAATAAATGTTGCGACAAACCTCTCCTTCCTTAAGTATCATGTCACCTTTGGCAAACTTCATTGGCACTAGGATACTCTCAAGGGTGTCGAGTTCTTCATGGGTCATAGTGCTGTATTTGCGTGCCAACTCGCGTGCTATGTCTCTTGTGGTCTTTGTAGGCTCTTTCATGTGAGTATAAAAATTGTTTATGGTTTGGGTATATCGTGTTGTTTGGTTTTGCTTAGTCGTCGAGTTTGAGTACCGCAAGGAATGCTTTCTGTGGCACTTCCACATTGCCTATTTGCTTCATACGCTTCTTTCCGCGTTTCTGTTTCTCCAAAAGCTTGCGCTTACGGCTAACATCTCCGCCGTAACATTTGGCCGTTACGTCCTTGCGTACTTGCTTTACGGTCTCTCGTGCAATGATTTTGGCGCCTATTGCTGCCTGTATGGCAATGTCGAATTGCTGGCGCGGTATCAAGTCTTTGAGCTTTTCACACATCTTTCGGCCCAAACTTACGGCGTTGCTTTCGTGGGTCAGGGTTGAGAGAGCATCGACAGGCTCACCGTTTAGCAGTATGTCGAGCTTCACAAGTTTGGACGGCCGGTACGAGTCCATATGATAATCGAATGAAGCATAGCCCTTGGATATGCTTTTAAGTTTATCATAGAAGTCGATGACAATTTCGCCAAGAGGAATGTTAAAATGCAGCTCCACGCGGTTGCCGCTCACATATTCCTGATTGATAAGTTCACCACGCTTGTCAAGACACAGCTTCATGATAGGACCAATGAAGTTGGTTGAAGTTATGATAGAGGCACGAATGTATGGCTCATCTATATGGTCTATCGACGTAACTTCGGGCAATCCTGAAGGGTTGTGTACCTCTTTCATATTGCCATGCTTGTCGTATACACGGTAGGAAACGTTAGGAACGGTAGTTATAACGTCCATGTTGAACTCGCGGTCGAGCCTTTCTTGCACTATCTCCATGTGTAGAAGCCCGAGAAATCCGCACCTGAATCCGAAGCCAAGTGCCTGTGAACTCTCTGGCTGGAAAGTGAGAGAGGCATCGTTGAGCTGCAACTTCTCGAGCGAGGAGCGCAGGTTTTCGTATTCAGTTGGGTCGATAGGGTATACTCCGGCAAACACCATTGGCTTCACTTCCTGGAAACCTTCAATTGCGTTCTTGCATGGATTTTTAACCTGAGTTATAGTATCGCCCACCTTAACTTCGGTCGCATCCTTGATGCCACTTATAACATAACCCACTTCTCCTGTTGATAACTGGTTGCGGGGTATCATATCCATCTTCAGCACACCTACCTCATCGGCGGTGTATTCCATACCGGTGTTGAAGAATTTCACCTTGTCTCCCTTGTTGATTACGCCGTTTTCAACCTTGCAAAGCACTATTATGCCACGGAAAGAGTTGAAGATTGAGTCAAAGATAAGAGCTTGAAGGGTCGCTGAAGGGTCGCCAATGGGGTGGGGAATGCGCTTTACCACGGCTTCGAGAATAGCGGGAACGCCCTCTCCTGTCTTGCCGCTGGCTCGGATAATGTCACTCCTGTCGCAGCCGATAAGGTCGACAATCTCGTCTTCAACCTCATCAGGCATAGCCGAAGGCATGTCTATTTTATTGATGACAGGTATGATTTCAAGGTCGTGTTCTATTGCCATGTACAGGTTGCTTATGGTCTGCGCCTGCACGCCTTGTGTGGCATCGACCACAAGAAGGGCACCTTCGCAGGCTGCAATGCTGCGGCTTACCTCATAGGAGAAGTCGACATGTCCCGGAGTATCAATGAGGTTTAGGATGTAATTTTGCCCTTCCAACTCGTATTCCATCTGTATGGCGTGGCTCTTTATGGTTATTCCGCGCTCCCGTTCCAGGTCCATGTCGTCGAGCATCTGGCCTTCCGTGATCTTGATGGTCTTGGTATATTCAAGCAATCTGTCGGCAAGTGTCGACTTACCGTGATCTATGTGGGCTATGATGCAGAAGTTCCTAATATTGTTTATGTTGTCCATCTTGTGGCTTTTCTGTGTATTTTAGTGTGCAAAGTTAGCTAAATAAAATAAGAAATCATAATTTGCGGGTTGTCTTTTCATTAGTTTTCTACCTTTTTATTTAGTTTTTCCTCACACCCATTAATCATTTTCGCCAGTTGTTTCTTGCGATCGGCGTTTCCCCCATAGCGGTTATAGTAGTCAAGAGCCGACGTGAACCGTTCGGCGGCTTCGTCCCATTGCTCCTTGAACATGGCGCAATACCCCATTCTTGTAAGAATGTCGCCACGCTCATTAGGATGGCATATCACCAAGTCGGCTTCATAACAACTGTCTGCACTGGCCCATTGCTCGAGCGCAAAGTGGCTTTCTGCCCAGCTGAAGTAGTAAACTGACAGTTCTGAAGGACTGAGTCCTTGCAGCTTTGGCATTGATTTGCGGAAGCAACTGATGGCTTTTTCAAAGTTCCATTCCTTATAATTGCATAATCCCATGTAGGCTATGAATCTTGGATTGAGGCGATATTGCTTGTCAAGCTTGTTGAAAATCATTAGTGCCTCATGATATTTGCCGGCGGTGAAGTATTCGAGCGCCTTGCCCAAATTCTCACTGTCTGCCGACTTTCCCGATGTTTGTGCAACCGCGAGGCAAGGCAACAGCAGCAGAAAAGCAAGCATTTTTCTCATTCGCCAGTATAGAATTTTATGATGTTACTTATGGCCCGCTGGCATACATGGCAGAATATCGGATTCTCGTTGGTGCGCATTCGGCAGTCGATTTCTGGCCTGTAGACGCCCTTAAGCGAGTATCCGGCTCCCTCAAAGTAGCCTATTCCTGCTTTCTTGTTGACCATATCGGCCCATTTCACCTTTGTGTTCACCTTGGTGGTGATATTCGGTTCCCATGGCTCTACGTCGGTAGGATACATCGGAATCTGCTCTTCCTCGTATGCGTATTCATCTGCCAGTCCTGCAAAAGAGTGGCCAAACTCATGAACAACCACTGGCTTGAACATAGGGTGGTGAGCCATGGCAAGGTTGTATAGGTTGTAAATGCCACCTCCACCATAGTTAGATGTGTTCACAAGCACTATTATGTGCTCATAGGGGATGCCCGCCAGCCAGTCGTGCATGCGTTTTTGGTGTAGTGTTGTCAGGTATCGGCTGGAGTAAAAGGTATCGAAATGAGAGCCGAGGGCAGTCTGTTTCCAAATCTGTTTCTCCGGTATGCTGGTGCCACTGTCGTGGGATGGCGGTTTCACGGCAATAACTCTGAACCTTTGTTTGTAACTCTTGAACGGCTCATGGGCGAAGATTGCATTTATGGCAGTGTCGCAATCGGCAATGAAAGTCTGCATTTCGCCGGGCTGATAACCCTCTGCTAGAAACGCAATATCAATGCAATTGGTGGTATCGGAGGGCTGCAGCAATACCTCGAACGGTGTAGTATTGTCGAATCCGGCATGCCGTATCAGTATGTCATTTGGATTAACTTTCGTGGTGTAAGTTGCCGTTATCTCACGTCTGTTGTTGCGCAAGTCCACTCTTACAATCACGGAATCCTTGGGGAAAGGAATCAGAAAAACATTCTCGAAGCTGCGCTCAGGACCTTGGGCTTCAGGGTAACTGAGCCACTCTTGGAATAGAGTGGAGAAGGAATTGCGGTAAATTACATTACCCGAAGCACACGACGTTACGGTTATTTGTCCATTTCCCTCCACCAAGAGGCTGTCCATATTAATTCGGCGGCCATACCAATGGGGCTCCATAACCAGTTCGTCGAGAGCTATATGCTGGCCCTTGGCGTTGCCGGAGAATATGAAGTCGAGCCTCAAAGTGCTGTCAGCAAACGCCTCATCAAAGGAATTTGCTGCAGCTCTTGCTCCTGATGGAATAAGAAAGGCCATGAAGGCCATTGCAAAAAAGACGAAATGCTTAATCATTTATCTTCAGTTTTAACGGCCAAACCTTTCCAAAGCTCTTTCATGTATGGCCTGTTCCAGTCGGCTTCATGGTATTTTATGCCGTCGTATTCCAATATGTCAATGTCTATGTGTACGCATCCTGTGGTTCTCAATCCGTGTGAATCGCCGAGCCTTCGCTCTATTCTCTTGAATGCATGCCGCAGTTGGTTGTAGGCATATTGGGTATTTGCCATCCCTAAACAGTTGAGAAAGAGGCTTTTGTTGCTTATGCCTATAGGTTCGGTCCATAGCGACGGGGAGTATACAACATCGGAGAGAATGGTCGATATGTCATGTTTGGCCTCTGCGATGTTATGCTCTTGCTCGTTGTTGGAGCCGAGTGCGAAGATTAATCTTGCCATGAATTGCTTCCAAATAGTATGTTGCAAATATACTGTTTTTTCTTCATACCGAGGTTGAATTATATGTTTTTTTCACAATTCTTTTTTGTTTAAAGATGAATTATTTTTGCTGTATAGACAAAAAGCACTATCTTTGCAAAGATAATTTTTAAAGTCTAAAACAGTCGATGATATCTTTTACAATCGCATTATTGGCTCTTCTGGTGGGCTATTTCATCTATGGAAGAGTTGTGGAGCGTATCTTTTCGCCTGATAATGAAAGGGTAACGCCTGCTTATAGTATCAACGACGGACTTGACTATGTGCCGATGCCGTCGTGGAAGGTTTACATGATTCAGTTTCTTAACATTGCCGGCACTGGCCCGATTTTCGGTGCCTTGATGGGAGCTAAGTTTGGTCCGGCTGCCTATCTTTGGATAGTATTCGGTTGTATCTTTGCCGGCGCAGTCCACGATTACCTTACCGGAATGCTCAGCGTGCGCCATGGTGGTGCCAATCTGCCTAAACTGGTAGGCATTTATCTTGGCAACAACACCCGAAAGGTGCTCCTTGCCTTCAGCGTACTTGTACTTCTGATGGTCGGAACAGTGTTTGTCTACAGTCCTGCCGAGATTCTTGCCCGCTTGGGAGGGTCGCAGTTCATGTGGGTTGCAATCATTTTCATTTATTATGTGCTTGCCACCATGTTGCCAATCGACAAGATCATTGGCCGCTTCTACCCCATATTCGCATTCGCTTTGCTCTTTATGGCCGTTGCTTTGATGACATGTCTCTACGTGAAGATGCCCGACCTGCCTGAGGTATGGGACGGTTTGGGCAACTGGGGCAAGGAAAAGCTGCCCGGATTCACCGATCAGCTGTTCCCGTGCTTGTTCATTACTATTGCCTGTGGAGCAATAAGTGGATTCCATGCCACCCAAAGCCCGCTCATGGCCCGTTGCCTCAAGAACGAGAAAATGGGCCGTCCGGTTTTCTATGGTGCAATGATAACCGAAGGACTCGTAGCTTTGATTTGGGCAACGGTCGGTATGTACTTCTTCTATAATGCCCCAGAGCCCGGCTATGCATTCATGAATGGCGTTACTGCCGGTGTAAACACGTCGTCGCCGGCCATTGTTACCATCGTGTGTGAGGACTGGCTGGGTCTGTTTGGAGGCATATTGGCCATTCTTGGCGTTGTTGCGGCGCCGATAACCAGTGGCGACACCGCCTTCCGTTCGGCCCGATTGATACTTGCTGAGGCCTTTAAGGTGGATCAGAAGCGCATACCCAAGCGCCTGCTTATTGCCATTCCAATTTTCGTAGTGGCCATATTGTTGCTCGTTTGGCACATGAACAACGCCAACGGATTCCAGACTTTGTGGAACTGGTTCGGTTGGAGTAATCAGACTTTGGCCGTGTTTAGCCTTTGGATGGCTACTGTCTACCTCGTGCAAAAGCACAAATTCTTCTGGATAACACTGATTCCGGCTCTCTTTATGACCACAGTCTGCTCCACGTTCCTGTTTGTTAGCAAGCAGGCATTTGGGCTGAACGAGACCCTTGGCTATACTCTTGGCATCGTGGTATTGCTTATCGCAGTCGTGTGGTTTGCCGTTTGGTACAGAAAATACACAAGACAAAATATTAATGTAAACGAAAAGTAATCAAAAATGAAGAAACTGCTGACATTGATTGCAGCCATACTGGTATGTGTTGGCGCAAATGCACAATTCCAACAGGGTAAAGGTTATCTCGGAGCATCACTGACAGGGCTCAACCTTAGCTATAATAGCAACTCGCATCTTAATTTCGGAGTTGAGGCTAAGGCAGGTTATCTGTTTGCCGACAACCTCATGTTGCTTGGCAAGGTGGGCTACAATCATACCGGAGGAGACGACGGTGTAGACGATTTTGATGCTGGAGTGGGTGGCCGATATTACATAACTCAAAACGGACTTTTCTTGGGTGTGAACTGCAGTTACCGCCATTCCTCAAGCTATAACGACATCTTGCCGGGCTTGGAAGTGGGCTATGCCTTCTTCATCAACCGTTCAGTAACCATCGAACCATCCATCTATTACGACCAGTCTTTCAAGAGCAGCAAGTACAGCACAGTGGGTTTGAAGGTAGGATTGGGCATTTACCTGTTCGATGACTGACCGTTTGCCCTCGCAATTGCTTGAGAAAGCGGTGGGCGAATTGGCCAAGATGCCGGGTATAGGTCGTAAGACAGCTCTTCGGCTTATGCTCAATCTGTTGCGCCGGCCTGTGGAAGACGCCGATGCTCTCAGTTCTGCCATAAGCCATTTGCGCCACGATATACGCTACTGTAAGGTGTGTCACAACATTAGCGATACTGATATCTGCCCTATTTGTTCAGATCCCAGGCGTGACAACACTACGGTTTGCGTGGTCGAAAACGTGCAAGACGTAATGGCTATCGAGGCTACCCAGCAGTATAACGGGCTCTATCACGTGCTTGGGGGCATAATATCGCCTATGGATGGCATTGGTCCGCAGGACATTGAGATAGATTCTCTTGTACAGCGGGTGGCCGATGGCGGTATAAAAGAGGTGATACTGGCCCTTGCAAGCACCATGGAGGGCGACACAACCAATTTCTACATTCAGCGCCGGTTGCAGTCTTCAGGGGTGAAACTCAGCGTTATTGCCCGTGGCATCTCCGTTGGCGACGAGCTGGAATATACTGACGAGGTTACCCTTGGCCGTGCCATTATAAACCGGACATCATTGTAAAAGCATATGAATACAAGCCAATATGTAAGCTTACAGCGTTATACCATGTGGGGCATGGTGGCTCTGTGCCTGCTGGTGGTATTGCTTTTCGAGTCGGGCATCATTGATCCGTTCGATGTTTTCACACCCCATGTGGGCTTCGTTGTGGCCACAGTTATGGAGCTTCTCACTATAGCCGTAATACCTTTTGCCCTCCGCTTCATGAAGTTTGGGTTTGTTTCGCGGCGCATAAAGAATGCTTCCACTCAACAAGCCGCCATTACCGAGTGCCACAAGCTCAGCCTCGTGAGGCTGTTAATGCTGTGCGACCTCATGCTGGTCAATACATTATTATATTATATATCCGCCCTCACTGTGGCATATGGCTACATGGCCATAATCCTTCTCATAAGTCTTGGCTTTGTTTACCCCTCTACGAGCCGGTTCAACTACGAGTGTGGGCTGACAGAAACAGAGAAACCGTAGTTTGAAACTCAGCATAATCATAGTCAGTTACAACGTCAAGTACTACCTTGAGCAATGTCTCAATAGTGTGAGACGGGCCATCGACGGCATCGATGCTGAGGTTTTCGTGGTCGACAACCATTCCCGTGACGGTAGCGTAAGCTATCTTCACCATCGCTTTTCGTGGGTAAACTTCATCGAAAACAGTCACAACACCGGTTTCGCAAGGGCCAACAACATAGCCATCAGGCAGTCTACCGGCGACTATGTGTTGCTACTCAATCCCGACACCATCGTGGGAGAGCACGTGCTTACCGATGCTGTCAGCTTCATGGACGAGCACGAACACTGTGGCTCCTTGGGTGTTCACATGGTCAATCCCGATGGAACCGATGCCATGGAGTCGCGTCGCGGCATACCTACACCCATGACAGCGTTCTACAAAATGACAGGTCTCTGCACCCGTTACCCAAATAACCGAAGGCTGGCCCATTACTATCTGAGCTATCTGCCGTGGGACTTGCCGTCGCAGATAGAGATAGTCAGCGGCGCATTCTGCATGCTTCGGCGCAGCGCCTTGCAGCAAGTGGGCCTGCTGGATGAGGACTATTTCATGTACGGAGAAGACATAGACTTGAGCTATAGGCTCATAAAGGCTGGCTTTGAGAATTGGTATCTGCCTGTAAAAATAATACACTATAAGGGCGAAAGCACCCGAAAGTCGAGCTTCAAGTACGTGCATGTGTTCTACAATGCAATGCTCATCTTCTTCCGCAAGCACTTCAGTTACTTGGGATTCTTCATATCCATGCCCATCAAGCTGGCAGTAATAGGCAAGGCCATGCTGGCTCTCATGTCGCAGCAGTGCCGCCTTGCGGTGAAGAGCCTGGGCCTTCTTAGAAGCCATCATCCTGAAGACACGCTCTATCTTTTCCTTGGCAGCGACCAGGCCTTGGCTCAATGCCGTGGACTTGTCCGCCGTAAGGGATTGTCGGGCATATTCATCAAGGCCAGCGAAGACTTGATGCCCGAAGGCCATGAAGCTTATCTGGCCCAGATGTCGGAATATAAATCGGTGTGCGTGGTTTACGATGTGGATTCGTATAGCTATGAAACGATAATAGAATTGTTCAACGCAAACAGTGTCCGGGGTATAGTATTGGGCACCTATAGCAGCCGTTCTAAGACTATAATAACACCAACTGAAACATTCAGATAAATGGAATCAGCTACAAATGATGTCATTAATGCCAAGCCCAAAGTAAACTTGCGGGCCATGGAGCCGGAGGATTTGGACTTACTATATGAGATAGAGAACAACCAAAACCTGTGGGATGTGGGTTGCACCAATGTGCCTTACTCACGCTATGTGTTAAGAGACTACATTGCAACTAACCGACAAGACATCTACGCCGACCACCAATTGCGCCTCATGATAGACAATGAGGAGGGCGAGACTGTGGGCATCATAGACCTGGCCAACTTTGATCCGCGCCACCAAAGGGCCGAAGTGGGCATTGTTGTGTTAAAGGGCGAGCGCCGAAGAGGCTATGCCAGCGCCGCGATGGAACGTCTTATAGACTACGCTACCAACATACTGAACCTTCATCAGCTGTATGCGGTGATTAATTCCGGCAATAATGCTTGCAAGACCCTTTTTGCCAGTCTTGGCTTTACGGCCTCTGCCGTGCTGAAAGACTGGCTTTGTCAGAATGGCACGTTTTTTGATGCAACGGTTATGCAACTGTTTCTTGACAGGAATAATAAATCTTCAATATAACAAGGAAAACTGATTATGGAAACAAAAGTAACGCCGGTGCTCTTGCTTACCGGCTATTTGGGCAGCGGAAAGACAACCCTGCTCAACAGGATATTGGCCAACGAGAAGGGCATTAAGTTCGCAGTAATCGTCAATGACATAGGAGAGGTGAACATAGATGCCAACCTTATACAGAAAGGAGGGGTTGTAGGACAGCAAGATGACTCGCTTGTGGCACTGCAGAATGGCTGCATCTGCTGCACGCTCAAGATGGACTTGGTGCAGCAACTGAGCGGAATCATCTATACAGGCAAGTTCGACTACATCGTGATAGAGGCCAGCGGCATATGCGAACCGGCGCCTATAGCCCAGACCATATCGTCATATCCGAAGCTATATCCGCAGTATACGCGCAAGGGTATAGCAAAACTCGACTGCATTTGCACCGTGGTCGACGCCGTGAGACTGCGCGACGAGTTTGCCGAAGGTAAGGATTTGATGCGCCAAGACCTTAATGAGGACGACTTGGCAAGCCTTGTTATCCAGCAGGTAGAGTTCTGTAACATGATTCTTCTCAATAAGTCCTCCGACGTGACCGACTCAGAACGCGCCCGCATTAAGGCCATTCTGCGACAGATTCAGCCTGAAGCCGAGATACTGGAGTGCGACTATGGCAACGTGGACCTTGACAAACTGCTCAACACTCACTTATTCGACTTCGACAAAGTGCTTACCTCCGCACGCTGGCTTGAGGCAATGGAAGACGACGATGACGATGACAATTTGGAGAATGAGGACAGCGGCGAGGCACTCGAATATGGCATAGGAACCTTTGTTTACAAGAGTCGCAGGCCGTTCGATTTGGCCAATTTCGATGAGTTTGTTGCCCGAAAGTGGCCTAAATCTGTTATCCGCTGCAAGGGCATATGCTACTTCCGCGACGAGATGCAGACTTGTTACGTATTCGAACAGGCCGGCAGGCAGATAGGATTGCAGAATGCCGGCCAGTGGTATGCCACGATGCCGAAGGCCGAACTCGACGATTTGCTCACCCGAGAACCCAAACTCAGAGCCGACTGGGACGAGAAATATGGCGACAGAATGCAGAAACTGGTGTTCATAGGCCAAAAGATGGACAAGCAGGCCATTTGCGATGAGCTCGATAAATGCCTGACAGAATAAACTGAAAATGCCACCCGCGGATTCGGGTGGCATTTTTATTTGTGCCCCGATGATGGTTTTTGGCAGTGTGTAAGTATTGATACCGTGATGAGTTATGGCCTATTTTATGGGGTGGAAGCAATGTGAATATGGGCCGGAAACGTATCTTATGACGTTGTAATCTTATAGAAAAAGGTATTTTGTTAGGCAGCAAAAATATAAACGCTACTTAGCAAAATTATTTTTGTTAGGTAGAGAATTCAATGCGGTTCTTGCAATTATTATTTTCATTATTGATGTGGGCGACATCGCCGATAGGTAGCCTCAGGTGTCCGTATTCGAGCAATTGAAGGCCCTAAGCTGATTATAAGGAAGTCGGTTTGGGGCCCTTCTGCCTTTTAAAAATATAATAATGTGAGAATATTTCCTGTTTGCCGGAAAGGCTTTGCCGCTGCCTCCTGACCGCTTTAGTGGGGTGTTATTTCACTTGCTCGGCAATGATTTCATCGAGTCTCTTCAGTCCTTTTTCGGTGCAAATGCCACGAAGGAAGAGCACTGTAGTTGTAACGAATGTCTTCTTCGCACCATATTTATTTGGCAATTTGTTCACTTTCATGGCTCGTGAGGACAAATCCACGATTTCTTCAACTAACCCGTAGTCTATGCCAGGCATGAAGTAACCCTCCTTTACACCCCTTTCTATAAACTTAAAGTAAGCGATGTGCTTCGTTTGTGTGCCGTTTTCTATCTTTTTCAGTACAGAAGGGTATTTCGCCACATCTTCTAAGAACACCGGATTCACGTTGTTCAGCTCCGTGATAGTAAGATTATAAAAGTGGTAAACAATCTCCATCACGTCATTGGCCCTGGCTGTCAGGCGCTCTATTCGGTTGCGAAATTGGGCATTGAGCGTTGCTATCACCTCGTATAGCAACGACTCCTTGTCGGCAAAAATTTCATAAAGGGTGCGTTTTGATATTGATAAAGTTTGGGCAATATCGTCCATCTTGACGCTTCTCACGCCCCTTTCCATAAACAATTTCGAGGCTGTGTCAATAATCTTGAGCCTCAATTCCTGTCTGTATTTGTTGGCTTCCATGATAATTATTTTTGCCTTTATCGAGTACAAAGGTAGATATTTTATTTGAAAACTTGAAATATGTCTTTAGTTTTTTTGCCCATAAATTTTGCAAATCATTTCAAATGATGTAACTTTGCGATTGCTATAAATATACCATGCAATTAAAAACTCACAATAATTATGGTAAAGATAACTAAAGAAGCCGCATTGGCTTATCACCATGACGGTAGGCCCGGCAAGATAGAAGTAAGGCCAACAAAGCCCTATCGCACCCAGACCGACTTGTCGTTGGCCTACAGCCCGGGCGTGGCTTATCCTTGTTTGGAAATTCAGCAGAACCCTGACGATGTTTATAAGTACACCGACAAGGGCAATCTTGTGGCCGTAATAAGCAACGGAACTGCGGTATTGGGCCTTGGAGACATTGGTGCCATGAGCGGAAAGCCCGTAATGGAGGGCAAGGGATTGCTGTTTAAGATATACGGAGGCATTGACGTGTTCGACATAGAGGTCAACGAGAAGGACCCCGACAAGTTCTGTGAGGCTGTAGAAAAAATAGCACCTACGTTCGGAGGCATTAACCTTGAAGACATAAAAGCTCCCGAATGCTTTGCCATAGAGGAAAGACTGAAGCGCACTCTTGATATTCCGGTTATGCACGACGACCAGCATGGCACCGCCATAATATCGTCGGCCGGACTCCTTAACGCCCTTGAAGTGGCCGGAAAGGATATAGACAAGGCCAAGATAGTGGTAAACGGAGCCGGTGCTGCCGCAATAAGCTGCACCAAACTCTACGTTTCGCTGGGTGCGAAGAAGGAGAACATACTCATGCTCGATTCGAAGGGAGTAATCACTTCTGACCGAACGAACCTTACTCCACAAAAAGCCCTCTTCGCAACTGACCGCCGCGACGTGCACACACTTGCCGAAGCAATAAAGGGAGCCGATGTGTTCGTCGGCTTGTCTAAAGGTAACGTGCTCTCGCAGGACATGATTCGCTCCATGGCAGATAAGCCAATAGTCTTTGCCCTGGCCAATCCGGTGCCCGAAATTAGCTATGAGGATGCCATGGCAGCACGCCCCGACGTGCTCATGTCAACAGGACGGTCGGACTATCCCAACCAGATTAACAACGTGATAGGCTTTCCTTACATCTTCAGAGGTGCGCTCGACGTTCACGCTAAGGCCATAAACGAGGAAATGAAGCTGGCCGCCGTAAAGGCAATAGCACAGCTTGCAAAGGAGCCTGTGCCTGATGTGGTTAACGATGTGTATAAGGTTAATGACCTCACATTTGGTCCAAACTACTTCATTCCCAAGCCTGTCGACCCGCGACTCATAACCGAAGTGAGCGCAGCAGTGGCCAAGGCAGCAATGGATAGCGGTGTGGCCCGTCACAATATTACCGACTGGGAGGCCTACAAGACCAACCTTCGCGAGATGCTTGGACAGGAAACCAAGTTCACTCGCAGCCTTCACGCCACCGCGGCCCAGCACCCTCAGCGTGTGGTATTTGCCGAAGGCGGTCATCCAAGCATGATGAAGGCAGCCGTGCAGGCCAGACAAGAGGGCATCTGCTACCCTATATTGCTGGGCAATCCTGACCGTTTGAACCGTGTGGCCAACCGACTCAAGCTCGACTTGGATGGCATAGAAATAGTGGATATGCGTGCCGACAAGGAGCAAGGACGCCGTGCCACCTATGCAAAACATCTGGCAGAGAAACGCGCTCGCATGGGTTACACATTCGAGGAGGCCTATGACAAGATGTACGAGCGTAACTATTTCGGCATGTCAATGGTGGAACAAGGTGATGCTGACGCCTTCATCACCGGTCTCTACACCAAATACAGCAACACCATTAAGGTGGCAAAGGAGGTTATAGGCATACGTCCGGAGTATCAACACTTTGGCACAATGCACCTCATTAATACCAAGCACGGCATGTTTTACCTTGCCGATACGCTTATAAACCGTCACCCCGACGTCGACGTTTTGGTAGATATAGCCCGCCTTGCTGCCCATAGTGTGAGGTTCTTCAATGAAGAGCCAAAGATAGCAATGATAAGTTACAGCAACTTTGGCACCGATTCTGTTGGCAGTCCGCTCAAGGTTCACACTGCCGTAGAGCAGATGCAGCAGCGCTATCCTGACTTAGCAATTGACGGTGAGATGCAAATCAACTTCGCCTTGAACCGTGAGCTCCGCGACAACAAGTTCCCATTCACCCGTCTTAAGGGCAAAGATGTTAACACTCTCATCTTCCCCGACCTGTCGAGTGCCAACTCTTCTTACAAGCTGTTGCAGGCTTTGAATCCTGAAACCGAGATAATAGGCCCTATTCAGATGGGACTCAACAAGCCAATCCACTTCACTGACTTCGAGAGTTCGGTGCGCGACATAGTTAATATCACTGCTGTCGCTTCAATAGATGCCTATGTCAGCAAGATGGGTGGATATAAAAAAGAGTAAGCTTGAGGCCTGCTCTGAGCATAAAACAAACCCCGCGCAGATTTGGAATTTTCCGTTCTGCGCGGGGTTTCTTATTAAATCTTTATATTGTCTGTCTTTCGTATTTTAGATTTCAAATTTGCTGAAATCAGTCAGTTCAAGTAGTTCTTCGAAGTTCTTGCATTGGCCTGAGTGCATGAATTTCTCAACGGCTTTGACATAAGGAGTATTGAAAGCTTTACGTCCTACGGCATGATTGGTGATGCACATCATCTTAGCCATCTGCAGATCGCGCTCCCTTTGCGTTTTGTTCTCCATGTTCTTGAGTGGATATTGGCTCATTAAGTAGAAGCTGATGCAGTCTGGCAGAATCATGTCTCTGGTCATTTGGTTGCGCTGATTCTCAGGATAATATTTCTTATACAGTGGATAGTTCCTGCCAAGATACTTGTCCAGCGATATGCCTATGCTCTCATCGCCTATTATTACGCTCTGATCGAGGGCTGAAATCTGTGCGTATATCTCTGGAACCTTTATTCCCGGAAGCCAACTTTTGAGCTTATCGAAAGCGTGATTAAAGTCTTTGTTCAGGTCATCCATGTTGGAATACTCCGCTTCGGCAGAGGCAATAAGGCTCTGAAGCGTAGTGTCCTGATAAAAGTTGAGGAATTTTGAGTTTATTTCCGGGTCGCGAACTTCACCTATTTTCAGCACATCTTCCAGCAGAGTGCGGAATTCCATCGGGTATTCGGTGTTCATTTCCTGAAGCGCCGAGAAGTCTCCTGTGGTCAGATACCTATACTCCAACCTGTCAAAGCGCTTTATCTTAATCTGCTCTGACTGGTTGTCGTCTTGCATAGGATTCCATTTGAATTGGCAAGCAGCACAAACGACACAGAAAAACAATAAAAAATAATATAACTTCCTCAATGGATCAGCTGATATCGGTTTACGTTCGCAAAGGTAATAAAAAATATTCATCAACCAAAAAAATAAGCTAAAAAAAATAAATTTTCCATATATAAAAGGCTAATTAAGTTTATTTTATTGAAAATTAAAACACTTTTCCGTCTCTCAGGGCTGTTCCATGTCAATTAATTGCTAATTTTGCGAACAGCAAATCAAATTAATAATCCTAACAATGAACAAAATATTCACGATGCTGTTTGCCCTTATTTCGGCAATGGGATTAATGGCACAGAAGACGCTTACCGTACATGTAACCAATCCAACCGGCGAGGTCAAGACCGATGCTCCGGTGGTTTTGTCGCTCAGTGGCATCGGTGTCGACGTACAGTCGGCCCTTGTTAGCGCTGATGGAGAGGAAATTCCAAGTCAGCTCGACGACCTTGACCGCGATGGAAACTACGATGAACTTTGCTTTCTTGCCAATCTTCAGCCAAAGCAGCGCAAGGATTTCCGTGTGGAATTGAGTGCAAACGGCGAACCAAGAAAGTACGAATCACGAGTTTATGCTGATATGATTTTGCGTAATCCGAAGTCGAAGAACAGCAACAGGCATGACCTTTACATAAGCGAAGTTACGGCCCCTAAGAAACTGGCCGACCCATATCACCTCCTCCACATGCATGGAGCTGTTATGGAAAACGAACTCATAGCCTTTCGTTTCTACTTCAACGAAAAGCAAACAATAGACCTTTATGGCAAATATCACAAGGGTTTGGAGCTTGCCCAGACACAGTTCTATCCCAGCAAGGAGCAGAAGGCTGCTGGCTTTGGCGATGATATTCTGTGGTGTGGCAATGCTTTCGGACTCGGAGCCTTCCGTGGTTGGGACGGCAACAAGCCTACAATGCTCAGTGATGTTGACTATCGCACGCAGCGCATCGTGAGTTATGGTCCAGTGAGAACAATAGTAGAGCTTGAAGATCGTGGTTGGAAGGCTGACGCAACCCATCCCCGCATCGACTTGAAACTGCGTTACACGCTTTATGCAGGTAGCAGAACAATCGATGTTAGCGTCAAAACCAACCGCAATGTTGATGATATGACATTCTCAACCGGTCTTATCAACGTGAAGGGCAGTAAGGAAATGAACAATCATAAAGGCTTGCGCGGACTTTGGGGAACCGACTATCCCGCAAAGGATACCGTCAACTGGAAGCCTGAAACCGTTGGTATGGGCATATATATCCCAAGCCAGTACATAGTGAAGGAGCTTCCGGCTGACAATGAAAACTACACTTACGAAATCAGGGTGCCCAACAGAGAGATGAACTATAAGCTTACTTTTGGCAGCAATAAGGAAGATTTTGGCTATCACAGTGCTAAAGATTGGTTTGCTTATCTTAAGGAATGGCGCAAGCAAATGGATGAGCCCGTAAAGGTTGAAGTGGAATAATGCATTGCAAACATAAGAAAAACATGGGGCTGACATGCCGCAAAAGCATGCCGGCCTTTTTATTTATATAATGTGTGTCATGCTAAAATCGCAAAAAGTTCTTATTGCCATTATCTTTTCAGCCGGCATTGTTGCTTCGGCTGCATTTACGCTATCTGCTATTGCTAAAGTTGCTTATAAGGCCACGAGCAGGCATGCTGACCGTTATTTCGCGGTGTCAGAGATACCCGATAGCATTTTTTCCAAGATGCAAGGCAAGAGTTACAAGGCCGATTGTACGGTGCCTCGCTCTGAGTTGAGACTCGTTAACTGCCTTATTAAGGATAAAAACGGAGCTACACATCATGGCCAACTGATAGTGAACAAGCTCATAGCCGCCCGTGTTGTCAGCATTTTGAAGCAGCTATATCATGCCGGCTACCCAATAGAGCGCATGCAACTCATTGATAAATATAATGCCAACGACGAGCTTTCCATGCGGGCCAACAACTCGTCGGCATTCAATTTCCGCCGTGTTTCCCACACCAACAAGCTGTCTAACCACAGCCGTGGACTCGCCATAGACATCAATCCTCTCTATAATCCTTACCGCAAGCAAGTACGTGGAAAGCTGGTTGTGGAGCCGGTCACTGGGCGTCCATATCTCGATCGCAACAGAAAGTTTGCTTATAAGATAACCCGTGGCGACCTGTGTTGGCGCTTATTCACCCAGGCAGGCTTCAGTTGGGGTGGCGATTGGAAAAGTGTCAAGGACTATCAGCATTTTGAATACATAGTCCGGAAATAGTTAAGTCGTATTCATAGTATATTCCCGACAGGCTCGAAATTGCGGTATGGCAGCCGGCATTTAATACTGTCAGCCGGTGATAAATATTCTACGATGTGCTGTTATTACAATATCAGCCGTTGAACGTCATAAAATAAATAAACCTTCAGAAACTAATTCAATAAATGAAAAAATCCTTTCTTCTTGTCCTGTTAGCCTCTTTGACTTCCATTGGCTATGCTCAGGACATCGATACTCATCGTCAATATCTCTCGGGGCGTGGGTCTGACTCCATGGTTCAATGGGATTTCTACTGCACTGGGGGCCAGAACTCAGGCAAGTGGACCAAAATTGGGGTGCCGTCGTGCTGGGAATTGCAAGGCTTTGGCACCTATCAGTATGGCGTTCGCTTCAGTGGCGCTCATCCAGAGGGTATAGCCGACGAGCACGGACTGTACAGATACGAGTTCACACTGCCGCAATCATGGGCCGGAAGACAAATAGAGCTGGTCTTTGAGGCTGTGATGACCGATGCAAGGGTTAAGATAAACGGCCGGAAAGCAGGCAAAGGACTCCATCAGGGCGGATTCACTCCGTTCAGAATTGACGTGAGTGACCGCGTGTTCTTTGGCAACAAGAAGAACCGACTCGAAGTAGACGTGGCCAAAGAAAGCTCTGACGGCGACGTGAATATGGCAGAACGCCGTGGCGACTACTGGAATTTCGGTGGCATTATGCGCCCTGTTTATATAGTGTCTAAGCCGGCTTTGAACATTAATCGTGTGGCTATCAACGCACTAATGGACGGCACTTTCAATGCTACGGCATATCTTAGCCGTTCGCTCGGCGGCTCTTCGATAGTAACTGAGATTATCGATGCCAACGGCAAAGTAGTGGCAAAGCATACCACTGACTGTCGTTCCGACCATGCCGACATTACTTTCAAGGCTAACAATCCCAAACTCTGGAGCGCGGAAACGCCGAATATGTACACCGCTCGCTTCACTTTGGTAAAGGATGGAAAGACTCTTCACCGCCAGTTGCAGAAGTTCGGCTTCCGTACCATAGAGTATAGGCTTAGCGATGGCGTTTATATCAATGGTCACAAGGTTATCTTCAAGGGTGTAAACCGTCATAGTTTCCGTCCCGAAACCGGTCATACGCTTAATAAAACCGTAAATATCGAGGATGTAAACACTCTTAAGGACATGAACATGAATGCGGTTCGCATGAGCCATTACCCTCCAGATCCGGAGTTTCTTGATGCTTGCGACTCGCTGGGACTGTATGTTCTCAATGAGTTACCGGGTTGGCATCATGCCCATAACACCGTAAACGGCTCGCAGTTGGTGCGCGACATGGTGCAGAGAGACGTGAATCACCCAAGTATTATCTTTTGGGACAACGGCAATGAGGGCGGCTTCAACTATGACTTAGAGCCTGTATTTACAGAGAATGACCCACAAAAGCGCGTCGTACTCTACCCATGGGCCAACCGTAATGGATTCGAAACAAAGCACTATCGCTCATGGGGCGAGACCCAAGAGTTTATGCGTGAGCCTGAGATATTTATGCCAACAGAGTTCCTTCATGGCCTTTTCGATGGCGGACATGGTGCCGGACTGAAAGACTATTGGGACATGATGATGCAGAATCCACGTTGTGCCGGTGGCTTCCTTTGGGACTATATCGACCAGGGAGTGGTGAGAACAGACCAGAATGGCATTGTTGACTGCCAGGGTGACTACGGTCCCGACGGCATCGTAGGGCCACATCTTGAGCGCGAAGGCTCTTTCTATACCATTAAGGAGGTGTGGAGTCCGGTTGAATTGGAGCTGAAAGACAATAACACTCTTAAGGTAACCAACCACTATGACTTCAATAACTTGAACACGGTAAGCATCAACTACGAGTATGTACGTATGCCTCAGCCGGGCAATAGTGGCGAACAGGTGCTCAGCAAGGGCACTCTGGCCAAGGCAGATGTGCCGGCCCATGCTGTCCATGAGTTCAAATTGCCGGCCAAGAGCGACTATGACGCACTGCGTATAAGTGTTGTCGACGGTACGGGACGCAACATTCTTACTCGAGTTTTTGCACAAGAGAAGACTCCAACCGCTCAGACTGCCAACGGAAACTACAAGTTGAGCCAGACCGATGCTGTGCTTACGGTTAACAGTAATGGACGTACCTACACCTTCGACAAGCAAACCGGTTATCTGAAAGGAATAACTGTTGGTGGCAAAACTGTATCTCTGACCAATGGACCTCGCTTTGTTGCCGCCCGCAGATCGGACAGAAGCTTTGACCAATTCTATAATCACGACGACAAACAGGCCGAACAGAAGAAGACGGAATACACGCTTTATCAGGACCAAGGCAAGTTTGCCGGCTTCACAACCCGTGAATCCGACGGCACACTTACGCTCATAGCGCGCTACAATCTTGGCACACTTGACAGCGTTAGCTGGACTTTCGGCCACGGAAATGGCGTAGACGTGGTAGCTAATTATAACTTTGGCGGCGTGGTAGACGAGATGGGCATCATGTTTGATTATCCAGAAGACAAAGTTGAGTCAAAGAGCTGGGTGGGATGTGGCCCATATCGCGTGTGGCAAAACCGCATGCAGGGCCCCGAATTCGGCTATTGGACAGGCAAATACAACGATCCCATTCCAGGCGAAAGTTGGGACTATCCTGAGTTCAAGGGCTATTTTGCCAACGTTCGCTGGATGACGATAAACACCAATGAGGGCAAGATGACCATCGAACCGCAGTCTTCCAAG
>CAZUWO010000011.1:0-42335 GCA_964623995.1 uncultured Prevotella sp.
AACCGGCCCCGAAAGTACGTTGCAGGAGAGAGCGTCAGAGGTTGGGCCGGAACGAAAATCTATAATATGAATCATTTTACCCGTTTAAATGTTATCACAGTATGTGCAGCCTTGACTGTGGCAACAACAGCTTTGGCCCAGCAGCCTTACCAGAAAGCCGAGCCTCACGAGCTTATTCCATTTCGCGTAAAGACTCCTCTGAAGATGAACCCTGCTAATTACAACCAAGAATTACAGGGCGCAAAATTCAGCAAAGTTGCTTCAATGAAGGTCAAGACACAACAAACCGAGCTGGTCAACGAGGACTTTTCGCGTTTTACAGAAGGCTCTATCGACAAGCCCGACACCACCAACTGGATTGTAAACTCATGGAAAGGCACCTCCAATGAGATTCCTTCAAGCAAGACGAATCAACCAGGATGGACCGGAAACTTCCTTGGTCAGGCTGGCGGAGCTGCAGCTCTATGCCCTCTTGGACCTGAATACATGACGCCAGCATTTATATGCACGCCGCCACAGGACTACTCTGGCAGCGTTACAGTAACGTTTCGGGTGATGCGTTGGCCTGGTTATGAAGGCAACATAACCATAAACGGCTACGTGGCTAATGGCGAAGGCAACAGCTATGGCAGTGATGAGGGAACGTCAGAGACCTTCCAGATACTCGGCTCTGATACTGGATGGCAGTACTATACTTGGACTTTTGACTGCCATCACGCTGATCCGGACATGAGAATCTGGTTCAACACCTACAACTGGATTATCATAGATGACATCAATGTTAAGGTTTCGCCAGATAAATTCATTGCCGAACCTAAGATAAAACCACTGACAAACATAACCGATTCAACCTTTACAGCTAACTGGGAGACAGTACGCGCGGCCGACACATACCTTGTTGGACTGCAACAAAAAGTGTGGACATCAGACGTTGACAGTGCAAATTACTACTATGATTTTGAGGATGGCGTCATCCCTGACGGTTTTTCTACCACCGGAACGATAATAGACACAGCTGGAATTAATGGTTCAAAGGCCATAACCATTGCTCCCAACGACACAATTACATTCCCTTCGAACAACGCTACCTACAAGAAAGCAGAAGTTTACATGCGCGTTATAGGTCCGGAAAATGCTTCAGCCAACGACCTTAACGCTGCCATGATATGCCTGATGGCCAAATCCGGCGACACATGGACTGAGAATGGATATTACCGTCCCAGTGCCTACTTCACCAATCCTAAGTCAGTCAATTTGCTCACAAGCCGTTGGAGTGACGACAGTAACAAATATACCGCACTGCGATTTGTACTCATCAACTTCCCAGAAGGCTACAAACTAGCATTAGATTCCATAGCCATCGTTACCAACAGGCCGTATGGTTACAAAATGATAAACGAACCAGGCAACTGGACTACCTATAATGATGACTACACAGAGAGTACCGACTGGTTTGTTTCCACGTCGCTAACATCGCCTCATACCAGCTTCACATTTGAGGGTCTTGACCCATCAAGCGAATACTTCTACGCAGTAATAGCCCGCCGTGGTGAGGTAAACTCAACCTACACTTGGTATCACGCTTTTGGACTTCCTGCACCTGTAGCTACCGAAGCCACCAATGCAAGTCCAGAAGGCTCATACACTGCCAACTGGAAAGGAACGGTAAAGGCCACCAGATACACCGTAACTAACTACGGAGTGCACGTTGCCGCATCCGACCAGCAGAACTATCCGCTCATAGATGAAGACTTCAGCCTGTTCGATAGTAACATTACCTCGGCCACAGATCCTAAGTCTCCGCAAAGCATCAATAACTATTATCAGGTTCTTTTCTTTGATGGCTACACCAAATTGAAGGGATGGAGAGGCATAAGTAATGCTATGGCACAGGGTTATCTAGGCTGTACACAGGTATCTTATTATACTCCTTACCTCGGAACTCCAGTATTCCAAGCCGACAATGACACCATAGTAACGGTGAGCATAAAGGCAATTGGCACCCCAGGCGACCTACTAACACTGACCTTCCCCAGCGGAAACACATACGCAGTACAGTTCGACGAGAGTGGAAACTTAGACGTTACTGACAACATTCCTGAGTCAGACAAGGAAATGAGCATACGCATCAACAGCTACGGACAGGAGCAATTCATGATAGATAGGATTACCGTGATGCAAAATTTGAAGGCCGGCGCAACACTTTTTACACCACTTGAGAGTGCTACTGTAGGTGCTGACACCTTGAGTTACACTTTCAAAGGCCTAACAAATGACTTCGATCACTATGCCTTTGACGTGGTTGCCCTTCAAGATCTGGACGGTGAGACAGCCCAGTCAGAACCATCTGGAAAGGTGATTCTACTTCTCGACCCGACCGGTATCAAAGATTTAAAAGCATCAAACAAAACTGGTTTCGCCAAGGTTGTGGGCCGTTACAGTATTGATGGACGCAAAGTAAGCAAAGACTACAAGGGTATTCAAATACTGAAATTGTCTGATGGCAGCAGCGTTAAAGCCATTGTCAAATAAGAGACAATAATTCTGACAATAGGAATAAAAAGACAAGAGGCCTTCAAGCTGACAACAAGCAGTCAGTTTGGAGGCCTCTTTGTGTTGCTATAAGTTAACAATCAAATAATCAGAACTCACATTAACATAGGTTATTGCAATCACTACAAACGGGAAAAGAGCCTGCAAGACCAATAAAAAACGCCTTCATTCACTCCCCCATCCCACAAAATTCAACATTCATAACTCAACATTCAAAACTTTAAAAAGCGGCCCCCACCGCACAAAAGGCGATGGAGGCCAATCCTAACCAATTCTATTTATAAACTACTTGTTTACATACTTACGATCTTTCTGCACCACTACACCATAATAACCATCGGATACACGCTGACCGGAAAGGTTGAATTTAAGCTCATTACTGCCGGAAAACTTACCGGAAACCTGACGTATGCCAGTTAATTCGCCTACATTCACACTGTTGGACGGCGAAGAAAGTACGCCAAATTCACTCACTGCTTTCACTGTATAGTTACCTGTTTCAACGCAAGAGTACTTAGTATCTTTAGTGAAAGCGTAGGCATAACCATCTTTTAGCACTACATAGCAGATGGCATAATCTACCGGTCGCCATGAGATTAGACCGCTATTATTGTTTAAATGCGGGCTTTCTGTCTGCTCACAGATTAATTCCGGCTGCCAATCGTCATTTCCCCGCATCACGTTAGCTATGGTATACTGGGCCACTTCGGCATCAGAGATGGCATTTTTCGACTTACTCCAAACGCGTTTGTCTCCTTCCATCCTGTAATAATACTGCCTTGATACCGTAGAACGTGGATTTCCCTTACCGTCAGTAAGGTCGTATACGGCCCAAATAGATGGGAATCCACCCATGGACGCATACCACAAGGAGTCGTTAGGACTTACTTCCATCTTGGTATGCAGAAATACCGTCTTAGGATTGTTGTGCCACGGACGGCCAAGCCATACACTATAGTCCTCAGGATTCTTGGTATAAGAAGTTGTTATCACCGTATTGTTGAACACATATCCATACTTTGCAGTGGCATCATGGCTTGGAGCCACTATGAAACCACCGCTTGGGCGGTTTATATCCAGTGTGTCGCCTTCAAAGAACACTTCAGAACCACCATAGATGAAGTCGACAGCACCGGTAATATAGGAGTCTTTTACAAAGCTTCGGGTATTGACAGGCGAGTTGGAATAATAAGTATCCTGATAGGATTTCATGGCAACTCTGTTGAATATGGCACGATCCTTTTCGGTTGTTACGGCCAAAGCCTGAGGTCCATTGAACATCTTCACGCCCCAGGAGTTTTCAAACTCGATGCCTTCAGCATAGAAATCGTTGGCCTGAACAAAGAAAGAAGGTCCGGCTTTGGCCGTTTTGTTGAGCTCATACTTAACTCCCAGCCTGTCAGCCTTTTGTTTTGTATCGTCGCCAAGGTCACCTGAGAGGCCATACCAAGTGAGTTTAACCTTAAAACGATCCTCGCCGATAAGGTGAATGAAAGGTTTTGTAACTCTGATTTGTTCCTCGTAGGTTCCGGCCTTTATGAAAATAAGCCATGGAGTTGTGGAATTAGACGGTGCTGCCACCAAAGCAGCATTGACTGTTGTATAATCGCCTGAGCCATCTTGGGCCACAATGGCATCGTAAAGCCTTGCTTTAGGCTGCGTACGGGCCATGGTTGTGAAGCCAAGGGTTATGTCGCTTTCAACGGTATTGCCGGTCTGGTCGGACACACTGCCTGCCGCAAGCTTGAAAAGATAATTGGTATTATACTTAAGAGATGAATAAGAGAACACCAGACTCTTGCCTGTGGCTACACCGTAGACAGGCTCTCCGCCAAAAGTGGCAGTGGCATGCTCGGTTAGTTTCACCTTTTCATCGAACGTAAGCACAATACGGCCAATGGCAGAAGCACCAGTTGAGCCATCGGCCGGCACAGTACTGAGCAGCCGTGGAGCCTTACCGTCGTCGACAAGTTGCTGCTTACCGAACACGTAAACATTGCTAATCCAAATAGGCCGATAGTCACTGGCACCGGCATTGAGCAGAGTCGACGTAGTATCGGGCAAGAAACGGAAGTATATATTAGCCTGATGATCGGCCTCTGCCGGCAGTGCGAACTCGTAAGTGGTCTGTGATGTGGTCATGGTTATGGCCTCACCGGCACTCTTCCAGTTCTTAGCGTCGGTTGACCACTGCGGAAGCACCTTCTCCCAGTAGTTGTAATTGAACCACAAATTGGCCTTAACGCGCATTGAAGTGAAGTTAGTGGCATCGTAATGCAGTTCGAAGGCATAGTTGACCGGTAGTCCCCATATCGTGGCTACACCGCCATCGCGCACCCACATGCCACGACCGGCGTCTACATTGCCTGTAATGAAGTTGCGAATGTACAGTCCGGCTTCGTTGTTTTCCGGAGTTGAGTAGAAGTCGGCAGTGTAAGGCTGGGCCTTTGAGGTATTGTGCAAGTCCCAAGCCACCACATAATCATTTGAGGAATATGTGGCAGTAATGGTCTTATTGCCGTCCATGACCACCTTAAGATCCTTAGACGTGGAGTTATCACTCCAGTAATTAAAGGTTACAGCCTCGTTTTCGCTGACCTTAAGCATTACTTCGGTGCCTTCCTCATACATGTTCTTGGTGCCAACAACGGTGGGTTCGGGCGACACACTTACCATTTCGTCGTAGCCTCCACCATCTACCTTGACGGTGAGCTCATAGACATTGACTTGCTCAAAAACAGCAACTATATCCAGATTGCCCATTACACGGTGGGTATAGGGATTGCTTGTGGACATGGTATTGCCTTTAGCATCGGTCCATTTACTGAAACGGTAGCCGAAATTGGGCTTGGCCGTGAACTTGACATTAGTGCCTTCACGGACCGATTTGCCCGAAGGAGTCTGCGTTACCTTACCTGCTTCTGTCAGATTCTGACTCACCGACACGTTGTAATAGGTGCCTTCGCCAGGAACATCGGCCCTTTTGGCGAGAGTAACGTTCTTGAAGTTCATCAGAAAGTCTGACTTGTTGGTGAAAGTAAGCTGAAGTTCCTTGACGCCTGTAGACAGATAATCGGCAAGTTCAAAGCTTTGCTGAGCGTAATTAGCCGACGAAGGAATGGCGAAACTGCCTGTAGCCTCTACTGAACCTGATGCTTTGTCAACCACTTTGGCTTCGATGGTGCCACCCTTATAGGTGGTAATGCCCATTGAAAGGTTATAATAAGCGCGCTGAGAGCAGTAAAAACTGTAGGTGGCAGTGCCGCCATTGACCACATAACCTATATTTTGATTGGATGATTCATACTGGGGCACACTGCCGCCATTGATGCTTCCGTAGGTGGTATAGTCGCCGGCAATGAGCGGAAAATATTCATCGCTGGGCACTTGGGGATAGTTAGCGTAAAAGTCGGACTCACTATAGAAGGCCAAATCGCCAAAATTGCCGGCATAGTTGCCGGTAGATGACTTGACGGTAAGGGTGAAAGTGAGTGTTCCTTTTGGCAAATCGGGTATTGAAAGCTGATGAACATCTGACAGACTCCAACTGCCCGTGTTGGCAATATCGAAGTCGTTGCTTATCACTTCGGTACCATTGGCCGTAGTGATGGTGGCATTGAGCACTGCCGTAAGTTGGTTGGCACCACTCTTAAACACAAGGACTACATTCTGGGTGGCATCGTTCTGCAACGTGAATTGGGCCACACTGCCAGCATGAGTTGAGCCGATGTTCTTGCCGTTGTTCTCCACTTTGGCATTGGAAAGTGTGGCATCGTTCCAGTCAATGTATTCTCCCACGGCCGTAGGTATTGACACCGTGGCCGCGCTAACACCGACAGCAAACAGCAACAGCAATGAAAAAAGGACTGAGAATCTCTTTTGCATAGGTTGAATTTGGTTTGATTTAATTATTATCATTAAAGTTTTACGGGGTGCAAAAATATGGAGAAAAGGGACAAACAATGTGGAATATTCGCCCAAAAAGAAAACAGTGAACTTATCTTTCCCTTTTTTGGCAAAAAATACACAATCAAAATAGCACTATAATTGACTGATTCTGACGGATGATGACATTAATAATTAAGGACAATGTTGCTCGTACTAATTGGCAAAACAGGCAACAGACTTACCCTACTAAGGTGGTTCTGACGGTGGTAAGAATAGGAACAAAAACATGGAACACTTGCTTTGCCAACGAAAAAATTGTATCTTTGCAATCAGGAAAATCAAGAATCAAGATATCATTTCTCAATAGTAATCACACACCCAGATTTTTTACGAATTAATTACGGAAGTTCTGTAAACCGATTACGAAAGCCTTGTAATCCCGTTACGGAACTTCTGTAACGTCGTTACGAAACTTCCGTAACGAGATTACGGGACTGCCGTAATTGGATTACGAAATAGCCGTAATGAGATTACAGAATTGGATGGGTAGTTTTATAGTATTTCTTTCAACTTTAGCTACTTCTCCTTGCTTAAGCCAAATCCATGCTAACAAAAGACGTAATAAGCCTAACCGAGGCTTGAATGGCTAAAGTTCAGAAGTGCGATTACAGGTAAACCCGTTCAGCCAAGCTATACTTTACTTATTAAAAAACAACTGTTTCAGAGAGCAAAAGCACTGCCTTGAGACAGCATTATTAATTATCGACTGATGCGTGAAAAATGGTTTGCAATCCAAGAAGCTATGTCGGCAACAACTTGTTGGTCAACATGGCCGGGCTGATTGTAGTCTTGCGGAGTGGATTTACCCTTGCCGCTGACAAACAAATGATTGAGAGCAGGATATGATATGTGGCTGAAAGTGCTGCGATTCTTCATGCCCCGAAGCCAAAGCTGATAGTCAGCAGAGGTAACTTGATAGTCACGGCCGCCCTGAAGCAGCAATATGGGAATGTGAAGGCGCGACGCCGTGCTGACGGGAGAATAGGTTTCGTCGAACTGTAAGTAAGTTTTGGGCAAGCCACGACAGATGGTTGCAAACTGATTTTCGACCTGAACGCTGTCTGAAAGCAGATAGTCGAGCTGCTCGCGGAGTATAGTAGGCAGCTTGCGGGCATGAGGAGCCATGAGCACTATGGCCGAAACGAGAGGCGAACGGGAGGCAATGCGCGGAGCAAGAGCGGCCCCAAGACTATGGCCGACTACTACTATACGGGTGCTGTCTATCTCCGGCAAGCGGCTAACCATGCTGACAGCGGAGATGGCATCATCAACAGTCTCGGTATCATAGTTGCCTTCTTTGCCTTGCGGAATCCACTTAGAGGGATAGACTTTGGTGCGCTTGTCGTAGCGCAAGACGGCTATTCCGTGCGCCGAAAGGCCATCGGCCAAGTCGAGAAAAGGGAAGTTGAGCCCCGTCATCTCGTTCATATCGCACGGCCCAGAGCCGTGAACAAGGACGACTACGGGCACTCGGCCTTTGCGGTTTGACGGCAACGAAAGCAAGGCGGGAAGCTTAAGTCCGTCGGTCTCTATGGTAAGTTGGCGCTCATTGTCTGCCTTGAGGGTCTTTACATTGATTATTGCAAAGGCCGTAAGGCTGTCGTGACTGTCGAATGTGGTTATCATCGTGGCAGAAAACCGGCGAAAACGGAGTTGCCTATAGAACGAAGAGTAGCCTGCCCCACCCGTTACAGTCCACGGTTCGGCCGAGACTACACTGCCAAAGACCGTTCGGAGGCCATCGACCTGACCTGCAAAATCGCTCCGTGACATGCCATAGCGATTGAGATAGGACCGGCCAAGCGAGTAGATGCTGTCAGTTTGGCCAGCCGTATAGAATGAATAGACCTTGTCGGCAAGGCGAAGCGAGTCACCGCCAGATGAATTGCCTCTGACGGGAATGAATAAAAAGACCAGCAGGATGAATAAGGAAAAGAATCTGCTATTCATAAGCTTTCGGCAAACATGCCAATGATTGTGCCGGTGAAACCGCCACTACTGCGAGTGGAAAGATAAGAGGCGTCGACGTCATTGCCTACTTGACAAAACTCTGAACCGCTAAAAGAAGCGAAGAAAGAAAACTTGGTACCGGAAGAAACAACCCTAAATTTAAGATTCTTAACACTGGGTTTAAGCTTTAACGCTGCTCCCATCGGGGTCATGACGCCATGATTCGTGCGATAAAGGGTAACGCCATCTACCGTCCGGCACAAGTAATACTGACGGTCTTCATTCTTTAGGAGCATCAGCCCGGCAGCAGTATTAGACGTAGGAGTGAAGCTCATGTCAACCTCGACTGTGAAGTTATGGTGCTGAAGGCGGCGTCCAACATAGGCCGGAGTAATAGACTTGGCGAGCGTGTTTGGCCTGCACTGCAGGCGCAACCCATTATTTAATGTGAAGAAAGGCGAAGCGTCGCCCCAAAGCATAAGCCATTCGGGCTTGAGTTTGGGACCGGAGAAGTCGTCGGTCCACGTGAAATTGCCAAACGTTGGAGTTGCTCCCCTGACTACATTCTGCATGCATAGCCGCATGGGCACTGTGTCTTTCTCCTGAGTCATATAGGGGAAGCCATCCTTACTCCACTTAACCGGCATGAGGAAAGTTTCGCGTCCGAGATTCTCAAAGCCATTATTGACGGGCCGAGTGGCAAGAAACACGCCCCACCATTCACCTTCCGGAGTCTGAACCATATCGACATGACCCGAGCAAGCCACAGGATTTGAACGATTCTCCTTGAGTAATCGCTGGGTGAGCATTGGGTTACGGCTCCAACGAGTGTACGGACCGAACACGCTGTCGGCACGATAGCAGACTTCAGAATGAAAGGCTCCGGTTCCTCCCTCTGCACATATAAGATAGTATTTGCCATTGATTTTGTAGAGATGTGGACCTTCATCACGTCCTAAATGCTCTTCCGGCCCAACACCTTCTTCACTGAAAAACTCATTGCGGCCAAACGTTTTGCCACTCGAAACATCAAAACGTATTATCTTTATGCTGCGGTAATTGCTCCACTTAGGTTTGCCTTGGGTGTCCTCTTTGTGCACAATATAGGCCTTTCCGTCGTCATCGAAGAAGAAGGATGGGTCTATTCCGTCAACATCAGGCAGGTAAACAGGATCGGACCATGGGCCAAATGGGTTGGTGGTAGTAACATAGAAATTGCCTTTACCTACATCTGTGGTAATCATATAGAATGTATGATTGTGCGCATTATACCGTATGGTGGGCGCATAGATGCCCCCTCGATCGAGCGACTGGCCCTGAAGATGAGCCAATTGGGACGGTCTGTCGAGCACATTGCCTATTTGCCGCCAGTTGATAAGGTCGGTGCTATGGAACAATGGCACTCCCGGGAAGTAGCCAAAGGTAGAAGTTACAAGATAATAATCATTATTCACGCGGCAGATACTTGGGTCAGAATACCATCCTGGCAGTATAGGGTTGAAGAATTCATGTGCATTTGTAAGTGGATTTTGAGCATAATAAGAGTCCTGACCTGTATAAGTAAAATGACGGAACAAGGCTGACTGAGCCGAAGATACAATCGGCAAAAACAGTAATAGCAGCAAATAAATAGTCTTAAGTCGCATAGATTGGAGGTAATAACAAATGCAATTGGGTAACAACACCCATGCAATTAAAGATTATATTAATGTTGAATTCTGTCACCTTACACTGTTAGGCTGTTGTAAGCTCTACGAAATCAAGACGTTGATTAATACAGAGCTACAACATCTTGCACAGTTAAGCAGTCATTAATTCCGCAAAGCCAAGAAGTTAATTAATTCCGAGCATCAGCATCTTACACAGTTATGAGGTCGTGAATTTCACAAAATCAAAAAGTTGATTAACACTAAACACAAGCACCTTATACTGTTAAGCAGGTGCAGAATCTATGAATTCTAGGATTAAATTAAAGTAAAAAGGGGGAAGCATACAAAAAGTGTGCTCCCCCGATATTATAATTAACTATTTGCAAAAATTATTATTGAGCTTGCTGCTGTGCCGAACCTTCTGCCTCTGGTACATCAAGACCAAGAGCAGCACGTGCATTCTTGTCGTTTGGATCCAGCTTTATGAGAGCCTCATAGTAAGGTTTGGCAGCATCAAGGTTCTGCTTTGTGCCCCAATAATAGTAGCCAAGATTCTGATAAGCCTTCTTAAGATAGTCCGTATCATCAGCATCAAGTCCCTGCTTATCCTTAAGAAGGTCTACAGTCTTCTGATATTCTGCGGCGCCCTTATCATCAAAGCCCTTCAAAGAGCACTCAGTTCCGGCCATATTGTAAGCCCAACCAGCAATCGTTGGGAACTTCTGGGCCATCTGCTCATACACTGCTACAGCCTTGTCTACATTTGCTTCCTTATCAGTAGCATTAGCAGCTTTGTCTGCCTTGGCCAAATAGATACCTGCAAGAGAAGCATACTCCGATGGCGCAGCATTCTCATTGGCTTGCAAATACTTGCTACTCCAATCCAATGCCTTATCTTCATCGCCAAGACCTTTATAAGCTTCGGAAATCAATTGATATGGTTTGAAGTTCTTATTGTCAAGTTCGAAAGCCTTCTGATACTGCTCAATAGCCTCAGTATATTTGCCGGAGCCGGCCAATGCCTGACCATAATAAAGGTAGTCACGTGAACTCTTGTCGCCAGTTTCACTGATAACACGATTAGCATAGTTCATTGCCTTGTCGAATTCTTTAGCATCTACAGAGCTCCAAAGCCCAATACGGTTGAAGATTTTAGCCTTGGGGAACTTCTGTTCTGCTATTGAACAAAGGCTTATAGCATCATCATATTTGCCAAGCATATAGTCTGTAACGGCATATTCCTGCAACTTTGACTCGTCAAGCTTTTGAGGATCTGTCTTTGAAAAATACTCATAAGCCTTGTCATACTTGCCAGAGAGATAGAAACTACTACCTGCTTCAGCATCTACAGGATAATCTGGACGAACTTGTCGCAGTGCATTGAGTACACGTTCTGTTTCCTGCGGACTACGCTTACGGTAAACATTGGCATAACTCATATAGCCATTAGGATTCTGAGGGTCCATAGTCATGGCTTGCTGATACCACATTGCTGCTTCGCCACCATCACCTTGACTCTTCATTGCCTCAATATCGCCAAGCAAGACATAAGCATTTCCGAAATTCTTGTTGCGGGTAATAGCTTGATTAGCATAAAGAGCGGCATTGTCATAATCCTTAATTGAAAGATAAGCATTACCAAGTGCCACAAGAGCTTCAGGATTTTTCTTGAACTCTTTTGAATATGTTTTCACAAGCTTCTTAGTAGCATCACCTGTAGGATCAGACTTCAAAGCTTTCTGAATGGGCTCAATCTCCTTGTTGAAATCAAGTTCCTGAGCCATGGTGCCCATCGGTAAAGAGAGTGTGAGCACACCAGCGATAAAATATTTGTACAGTTTCATAATCTTTGTTGGTTTAAGAGTCAATACTAAATTAGACCATTATGCAATCATTTTGCATGCTAATCTGGGTGCAAAAATAATCAATATTCCTCCAGTTTGTAAACTGAATGGCAATATTTATAAATTCTTTGTAACTCTTTAAAATTATTTCATCAACGCTTAACATCAACAGTCCTAATGGAGATTTCTCCACGTGCCGGCAACATACCTGCATGGAAAAGCAAGAGCTGCCCTGTAGGATTAGCACAATAGTTAGCAAAACTATAAGGCAATCCACGACGAGGATCGATGAGTAAGCAATATATTGTTCTCACAAACGGATAGCGTCCGTCCAAGAGGTATGCCTGATATGGCTTCCAACTGTTCATAGGTGTAGCCACCTTTTGAATGGAAACCGACATAACATGAATATTCTTCTTAAATGTGGTGTTAGTTGTATCCCGCTTATCATTAAGCCAATTAGAACCAATTACGCCAATAGCATCGGGAGTAGCATCAACATAATCAACTACAGCCTTCGAATTTTTGGCTGCAACTATATTAGGGCTGTTTATTGGTTTGCCATTAAGCAAGCTGTCCACTACGTAGTTGAGCGTAGCGCTACGCTTGTTGTCGAACACAACCTCTATCTTTCCTTTCTTAGTCCCACCAAGTTGAGACCAATCAGTTATTTGACCACTCAAGACTTTCTTTACATTCTCAACCGAAATGCATGTATCCGGATTGTTTCTGTTAACTATAAGAGCAAGTCCATCATAGCAAATAGGAAACACTTCAGGAACAACTTGCTTGGTCTTAAAATATGCTATCTCGCGCTTTGTTAAAGCTCGAGAAGTGATGAGTAGACAAGTTTTTCGGTCCTTAAGCATTTGAAGTCCTGTAATCTCATCGGTATAAATACCGTTCAAATGAGCCTTAGGATATTGGAATTCAAACTGAGAAACAAGCTCTTTTATAACCGGAGAAAAACTTTCATCGGCATAAAAGGTTATGCTTCCGCTAGTAGGAGTATCTGTCCTACCGCTATTGTCCTTCTTCCCACCCCCACAGGATGAGAAGAAGGACATTGCGATTAAAGTTAATCCTACTAGAACGTAGGATGAGATCTTCTTCATAAATTCAATTAATAAGCTATTGCTTACTGAAGTTTGAATGTTACAGGCACGTTATACTTTACGCGAACTTCCTGACCATTCTGCTTACCAGGATTCCACTTCGGCATACGGCTTACAACGCTTGCTGCTTCACGGTCAAGCGAAGGGTCTACAGAGCGAACCACCTTAACATTAGATATTGAACCATTAGGCTCAACAACGAATGCTACAATAACACGGCCCTGAATACCATTCTCAGCTGCTGCTGCAGGATAGTTAATGTTCTTTGAAAGCCATGCCATCAAGGCGCCATTACCGCCTGGGAATGAAGGCATCTGCTCCACAACATCAAACACCTTAGTGCTGACTTCCTTCTTAACCTCCTGTTTTGGTGGAGGTGGAACATTTACAGCAATATCATTACGCACAGCCTCAGCAGTACGGTCACCAGTACCTTTAACATTCTCAGCACCTACAGCAACCTTATCATCCAGTTTATCCATCTGCTTCACTTGGTTCTCTTCCTTCACGAGTTCATCTTTCTTGATGACAGGTGCGGTGAACTTTTGTGTAGCACGAGCAACTGGGATTTCCTTCTTAGGCTGAACCTTAGGCTGAACCTTAGGTTGGTTCTTCTTGCGTTCCTGTTTTGCCTGCTCTTGCAACTTAGAGAGCTCCAAAGCCTCCATATAGGCCTGTTGCTCCTCAGCTCTTCTCTGCTCAATAACTTTCCATGCAAGGAATCCACCGATGAGAAGTGCAGCAATGACCAAGATCACAATAGCCTTGATGTTGCGGTTAGAAGTACCTTTACGGAGCACATAAGCACCGTAGGCTTTATTCTTACCGGCGAACACCATGTCGACCCATTTAGGGTCAATAAGATCTATTTTTGCCATTTCTTTTGTCTTTCTATTAATTATGTGCCGACTTACATCTTAATGTTTTTCGACTCCAAAAGCTTTTCGTCGTCAGCATTAATCTTATCGATCACATAAGTACCTATATTCAAAATCTGCATTTCATCGAGAGCATCAACCAAGTTCTTGTAAGAAGCATTATCCGTAGGCTTGATAATAATAGTCAAAGTCGGGATCTTGCCGCTCTTAAGATTACCACCCTTCAACTCACTCAATTTTCTTTGATAGATACTATCAGGATAGAGTTTTGGATTTCTAGCTTTATCTTGGTTCAGTTCCTTAACAGCAAGTTCAATTTCCTTAACAGGCTTTACACCACTTTCAGTGGCATGCTCACGGAGTACAGTACGGATACCATCCTTCTCACTTCCCCAAGAAGCTTCTTTTATCCAATTGGGGTTATTGTAATCAGGAATACCTGCACCATAATAGAGCTTGTTGTCAGCGCATACATAGAGAGTTACAGACTCTGAAGCCTTAGCCTCATTCTTCTGATTATCTTGTATGTTCTTGTCGTTACTCGGCATTGTAAGCTCCATTGTCTGGGGCTTGCTAAGTGACGTACAGAGCATAAAGAAGGTGATCAACAGCATGAGCATATCAACCATAGGCGTAAAGTCAACTCTCACGTTGATTTTCTTCTGTTTGCTTTTTGCTTCTTTTGCCATGTGTTAATCCTCCTCTTGCTTCTTAAGCTGTGTAATCATGTAGTAGTGACTCTCATCCATATCCTGCAGCTCGTTCATAACGCGCTTAACAGTTTTATATGGAGTGGCTGCATCTGCCTTCAAAGCAATCTTAATGTCGGTATTGGCATTACGTGCAGCATCAACCCACTTCTGGAATTCGCTCATGCCACCATTGATGGAGTCAAGAGGAATACCTGAATGCTGGATAAATGTAGTACGATTGCCCGGCGACATTGCCAGCCATTGAGAGAGTTTGTCCATAGGAACGCCAAATGTAGACTCTGCGCGGAAAGTCTCTTTCTGCTTTGGCGTAAGGGAAACACCATATTCACTTGTCATTGCATCGAGTGCAGCACCCAAGTTGTCGGTGTTATCAATCTGCATAAACACCTGGCCTTCACCCGTCGGAACGCCTTTAGCATCCTTTTCCGGGGAAACCAGAATCGTAAGGACTCCGTTCTCAGGCACCTTTATTTCCGACACAGACCCTGGCGTAGTTACCTTCACTGGCTCCGACTTCACGAAAGTGGAGGTGAGCATGAAGAAGGTAAGCAGCAGCGTCATAACGTCGGACATAGGCGTCATGTCGATCCAGACATCCTGCTTCTTAACTTTTACTTTACCCATAGCGATAAATTGTTTAAAGGGTTAGCAAAAATTAAGCCTCGTCTGTGTGGTTTGCTTCGTAGGTCTGTGCGATAGAATAACCAACCTCGTCAAGGGCGAATGTCAACTTATCAACCTTGTTGGTGAAGTAGTTGTAGCTGACCACAGCGCACCAAGAAGTAGCGATACCGAATGCCGTGTTGATCAGGGCCTCAGAAATACCTACAGACAGTGCAGCAGAGTCTGCGCCGCCACCAGCACCCAGAGCGGAGAACGAGCGAATCATACCGGTCACAGTTCCGAGAAGTCCGGTAAGTGTACCCAAAGTAACGATTGTTGCGATAATCGGGAGGTTCATTGTAAGAGTAGGCATCTCAAGCTGAGTAGCCTCTTCATGAGCCTGCTGAATCTTAGCCACCTTCTGGTTCTTCTTCAGGTTAGCGTTAGCGCCTGTTTCCATGTCAACATAAGCATTGAGTGAAGCGCTTACTACGTTGGCCACAGATCCACCTTCCTTGTCGCAAAGCTGCTGGCACTTCTTAATGTCGTTCTGAGCAAGAGCAGCCTTAATGTTAGCCACGAACTTAGGCAGAGAGCCATGTCCGAAAGCAGTCTTCATAGCGAGAGCACGCTCAATTGACATAGCGAGCACTGTAAGCAGAAGAGTCTGAATAACAGGCACGATGATACCGCCCTTGTAGATAGTTCCCCAGATGTCGAGAGGACTGTTGGCAGAGTTGCCATCCTGGAAGTGCATACCAGCACCGAACCAGTTGAAGAACAGTACAAATGCGATGATAGCGCAAACTACGATAATCCAGAATGCACCTCTAACGCCCTGGAAGCCCTGAGACTTCTTCTTGGGGGCGGCAGTTTTTTGTTGTGTTGCCATAATTGTTTTGTTAAATTTTAGTTATTGATAAATTTTAAGTTGTTGATAATTGTCGATTTTGGTTTTCACGCCTCGATAGTGACGAACTTTTCTTTGGTATTCATCTTTGCAAAGGTAACAAAATAGCATCAAATAGATTGTTAATTAAGATGTTTTAACTACATTTTCTTTCTTTGCCATTAAACCTTGCTATATCACAGACGAACATCTATAAGATTTGTAACCTTCACTTGACGTTGGAAAGAAGTTCCTTTATGCGTTTCATAGCTTCGCGAATGTTGTCATCACTCGTTGCATAGCTCATACGGAAACATTCAGGATCGCCAAATGCGTCACCGGCCACCGTAGCCACGTGAGCTTCCTCGAGAAGCAGCATGGAGAAGTCGGTAGAGTTTTCTATCAGCTTGCCATTATAGCTCTTGCCGAAGAACGAAGAGCATTTAGGGAAGAGATAGAAAGCACCATCCGGCTTGTGCACCTCAAAGCCCTCAATCTCCTTTGCCAGTCCATATATGAGATCACGGCGACGCTCGAAAGCCCGCCTCATATCCTCAACGCATTGCTGAGAACCTGTATAGGCAGCAAGAGCGGCGCGCTGACTCACATCGGAAGTGCCGCTTGTATATTGTCCTTGCAGCTTGTTCATGCCTTTTATTATCCACTCCGGAGCGGCAACCCAGCCGAGTCGCCATCCGGTCATGGCATAAGCCTTGCTCACTCCGTTGCAAATAACGGTGCGCTCTTTCATTCCTGGGAACTCAGCTATACTTGAATGCTTGCCAATATAATTAATGTGTTCGTAGATTTCGTCGGAAAGAACAAACAATCCCTCATGCTTTCTCACCACTTCTGCCAAAGCCTGCAACTCATCGTGCGAATATACGCTACCGGTAGGATTGCTTGGCGAGCATATTATCAGCATTTTCGTCTTAGGAGTAATGGCCTTTTCAAGTTGGGATGCAGTGATTTTAAACTCCTGATCAAAGCCAGCACTAAGCACTACCGGCGTACCACCTGCCAGTTTCACCATTTGCGGATAGCTAACCCAGTAAGGAGCCGGAATTATTACTTCGTCGCCAGGATTGACAAGAGCCAATATAGCATTGCAAACTCCCTGCTTTCCACCAGTACCCACTATGATTTCCTGCGGCGAATAGCTGAGTCCGTTCTCTGCTTCCAGCTTTCCGGCTATGGCTTGGCGCAAGTCCATATAGCCAGGCACAGGCGAATACTTAGAGTAATTTTCGTCTATAGCCTTCTTTCCGGCCTCTTTTATATGCTCAGGAGTATTGAAGTCGGGCTCACCCACACTCATATTTATCACGTCTATGCCTGCAGCTTTCATTTCACTGCTACGCTGCGACATTGCAAGTGTGGCCGAAGGAGCCAGTCTATTCAAGCGATCTGATAATTGTGGCATAATATATTAATGTATATAATCTTGTTTTCGTGGTGTAAAATTACAAAATCCAAAATAAATAACGAAAGAATCAGCCAGATATTTCCTATAATAAAGGCAGAAAGACCAAATATTACTGATTTTTTTAACAAAAAGTACAATTATCTCGTATTTTCATTATACCTTTGCATTATAATTAGCTTTTGTAGTTATGAGGGCGATTTCAACTGCATTGCTCACTTTATTTCGGCTTTCAGTATTGGCCCTACCAACATCTGCAGGGGCAAAACAAGAATACGGTAAGGCTGGCAACAAGACGAGAAACGGGCCTCAAGCAGTCGACAAAGTGCAATGCTGCATCTCCGAAGCGAAACATCTTACCATACCAGAGCAGCGGTTCAGACAGCACTATCCCACCCATCTGCGCCCACATTAATACCGAAACAGACTTCAAAAGCCACCATAGGGCTGTGTGGTTCAGCGAAGACATCACTCTAAACCCAGTAGGATAAGACATTAAAAGCAATGATATAGACCGCCCAAACCGGTAATATAAGGGCCTCAAACCAGTAACTTTCAGCCCCCTCTCCGCTTGCTGATAATATATTAAAGTATTCAGAGCCATGAGAAAATTGCTCTTATTAATAATATGTAATCTGCTTTTGGGGCACGCTTACTCCCAAACAGTTGATAAAGTGCAGTACAGAATAACATATAAAACACTGTTTGTCAACGATACAACGAGCCTCGACAGCAACGGAAACTACCTCTATGCCGACGACGAAATGCGCCTCGACATAGGCAATAAGGTAAGTTCGTTCTACAGTGCGCGCAAAGAAGCATACAGGAAATGGATAGACGAGGCCATAAAACGAGGCGGAGAACCCGACCCAACCAGTCCCCAGCCAAAGAATGAGCAAATAAACTGGAGCATATTCCTCAACTATCCTGACAGCAAATCCACCCTGTTCATAAGTTCGTTCAACCACTATCGCATAGAGCAGCCACTCGCTTCACCCTCTTGGAATTTATGTCCTGACACGTGTTCTCTGCTCGGTTTTCACTGCGGCAAAGCCGAAACCTACTTCAAAGGGCGCCATTGGACCGTCTGGTATACCGAAGACATACCCCTCGACAAAGGCCCTTGGTTGCTCGGTGGACTGCCAGGGCTCATTCTTAAAGCCTCCGACGCACGCCGACAGTGGGTATTCAGCGCCATCAGCACGGAGCAACCAGGAGGAAAAGAGGCCCTAACGCTGCCACGAAACAGCAAAAAATACGAGCCGATAACACTGGTCCAGTTCAACAAAATGCGTCGAACCATAACCACCGACGATATTTTGCAGGCTCAGAACAAGACTTCCGACATCAAGTTTACCATTGTCAAAGCCGATGGTAGTGAGCTGACTCCTGAAGAATACAACAAGCAATACAAGACAACAAAGCCGTATAATCCCATTGATCTGAACGAATAAGATGAGACAACTTGCCGTTTTCCTTATCCTCTTGCTAGCCCATTCAACCGAGGTATTGGCTCAAGGCGGCATCAGTGGCACCGTAGTCGACTCGCTTAGTGGCAAAGGGCTGGCCAGCGCTTCTGTCGTTTTGCTTCGTGAAGGCAAGACTCTGAAGTTCAGTCGCACCGATTCCGGAGGCCGTTTCTCGCTCGACGCCACGCCACAGCAGGGCGATGAGCTTCAGGCTACAATGCTTGGCTACGGTAAACACAGGCAACCGGCAACCCAAGGCAACAATACCATAAGACTGTCGCAACATGTCTTCCAGCTGAAAGAAGTGAAAGTCCAAGGCCCACCCGTACGTCAGCTGCACGACACCATCACCTACGACCTCACGAAATTTACCACCGAGCGCGACAATAACCTTAAGGACGTGCTCAAAAAGCTGCCCGGCGTGGACGTGGAGAATAACGGACAAATAAAGTATAACGGCAAGGCCATCAGCCGTTTCACGGTTGAGGGGCTCGATCTCAGCAAGGGACAGTACAACAAACTCACCGAGAACATACGCGCAAAGGATGTGAAGAAGGCCGAAGTGGTGGAACACGACCAACCGATAAAGGCACTTCGCAACCGCGTTTTCACTGATGACGTTGGCATGAACATAGTTCTCAAGGACTCAGCACGTGACCAGCTGGCCGTAACATTGCGCCCTTACCTGCTCATAGGTAAGCCAACCCACGTTGGTGGCGACGCCGTCGGCATGCAGATTGGCAAGAAACGGCAAATGGAATATGCAGCACAGTACGACCGAACTGGCAAAGACGTGGCCAATCAGTTCTCCATCTTCTACGATTTCTTCCGCTTTGCCACCTCGGCCACGCTGCCACGGTGGTTCAGTGTGCCGGCTCTCAGCGCACCAATCGATGAGGAACGCCTGCGGTTCGATACCTCACAAGCCTACAGTGTGGACTATCTGGCCAAAGGAAACAACGACTCTGAGAACAGCTTCTCAGCCAGTTACAACCGCAATGTCATACGTCAGCACACGCAAAACATATCACAATACTTCCTGAACGGCCAGTCTGCCACCGAGACAACAGAAGATCAGAGCATGATTCTGCGCCAAGACGCAATTTCATTAGACTACAATCACCGCATCAATGCCGAAAAACACTTCGGCAATATCGTTGTTAAGGCAAGCGCGAAACAGGACAAAGGGCTCAGCACCATGAGCGAAGCCACAAGCCAAGAGGTTAAAACGCCCGAAGTTGACATAACCGCCGCACTCGCACAGACCTACACCCTTAACCACGGAACAGTGCAATGGCAGTCTACTGTGGACTTTCACCACTCCCGAAACGACCTTAACGTAAGCTCCGACAGCACCATCGTCCCCTCGGTGGCATTCTCTCTTACCAACAATGACTGGCATACGGCCCACACTCTTTCGTGGAATCGCGACCTCAACCGCTGGCATAGCGACTACAATATTGCACTCGAGGCCGAAAATCTCAGTGTGGCCGGCGAAAGGAACGGCCTATTCAGGGTTTCGACCTCGCCCGAATGGTATTTCAAAAACGACGATTGGCGCATCTATTTCTTACCTGGGCTCACGCTGCAAAGGCTCACCCACCAGCAGTCTACAATGCTACTGCCCAAGGCCAGCATACTCATCAACCGCGATTATGGCAACCGTGCCGACTGGAGAGTTAATGTAATGTACTCTGAAAGCACAGCATCGTGGGGCACTCTCGCCATAAGCCACCGTCAAGCCAATTATCGCACGTGGACCGATGCACCCGACTTCGTGCCTCGCTTGCGCATGTTCGCCTCATCGTTTGCCTACAACTACAAGCGCGCCATATACCAATTCTTTTCCAATCTTAGACTAAACTACTCCCGAAACTGGAATCAGGCGGCCCAAGACATGCGCATTCTTGACGGCAATTACCACTATTCATGGGTCCGACATGCCACTCACAGCGACGATATAGGTGCAACGGCAAGCGCATCCAAAGGTTGGCACGCCCTGCACCTTAAGACCGAACTCACCGTTACGGCCAATTACGCCACAGGAGAGCAGTATTCGGCTGGCCGTTCCGTAGGTTTCCGATTTGTATCGTGGGGCTTTCAGCCTGTAATAGTATTCTCACCGTCGTGGGCTCAAATAGATTATCAGGGCAACTTTGCCTTCAACCGCAGCAAGACGGGCCAAGAATGGATGCACACATTGGCCAATTGGACTCAACGACTGTCGCTTACCGCCACCATAAGCCACATAGACCTGACCCTTTCGGGAGTGCTTTACCATAACGAAATACAGAATTCACCATCAACAAACACGCTCCTTGCCGACGCCAAAGTGGTATGGCGCTTAGGCCGTATCAGGCTTACGGCCCAGCTCCGCAACATGTTCAACAAGCAAACTTATGCCGAAACCACCTACAGTGGCATAGGAATCTTCACCAACCGCTACTGGTTGCGGCCCCGCGAACTCATGGTCAGCATGCAGTTCTCGCTTTAATTCCGCAGTACAATAAGCTGTTCCTCCACTCCGTAGCATTCTGTCGGCATTTAAGCAGAACCGCCCCGAGCCCTCACTGCAGGTTCCACCATGCCGGCTTATCATTCCTTGCCGAGAGCAAGGGTCTACCAGGCAACACTTATTTTCACCGTCTCAATCAGCTTGTAGAACCCATTCCAAGCAAAGGCATGTACTATATAACTTGCTTTTGTCTACCATTTTTTGTATCTTTGCAATAACTTCAAACGGCAATACTAAGACCAATTAAAGCACTACCTTTGCTCTATAAAATCATTACGGGACAGTTGTAACAACGTTACGGCTGCCCCGTAACTTTATTACGGAAGTGCCGTAATGGGATTACAGAAGTTCCGTAACGGGATTACGAAAGCCCCGTAATCGGATTACGAAACAGGCGTAATAAAATTATAATTTTACAGATGCAGATTGAAGTTTAAAATATCGCTAAACCGTGGCGTTCCGAAATGGACTACAGGCAGCAACAAAGCCACAATGAAAAAGCAAAGCGAGGTGCCGAAAAAGCCACAACTGAGCCTGCTCTGTATTCTTTCGGTCAGTCTTTCCACAGGTTTCAGCCTCAAATCGCCAAAAACATGCAGTGCAAACAAGGCGGGGAAAACCCAATATGACAGCGTACGCCCCCAGTCAATGCTCAGGAAAGTGAAAAACGGCAAGGCAAAAACCAGCTGCACAAGCAGCACATTGCTTATGCGCTTCTGCTGTGGTCTCGGTGCCAAGGGATACAACGACACATCGACAGCATTGATATGGGTAATCAGAAAGTATACCGCCACAATAAGCCAGAGCCATACCAAAAACGTGAAATACTCCCAAACGGCATGCGTTTTCCACCCATAGTCGCCCACGAAATTAGAGAACAGATGGAAGCGGAATGTCTCTCCGGTCTTCCAAGTCAGTGCATCCACGCCGTCGCCAAGTGTTCCGCACACTCCGGCATAACTGTTAATACCGTCCGGATAGGCCGCAAACAGGCCGTGCCATGAGTTCCAAATGGCCGTGGCTGTTTGCTCATCGCCCTTGCATAGGCACACTGCTGCCATGGAAACAAATGCCGGGACAAACGGAAAGAGATAACTCAAGACCGGCTTTAGCGACCATTTGCCCACCCCCTGGCGCACTATCGTCCAGCCATAAACCATTGTCAGCGGCACGGTAAAGATGAAAGACGACTCGTGCAGAAGCGTCATCACCACCGAAAGCAGTACAAACAGCGACAGCCACCATGCAGACCTGCGCCTGATATAGTTTCTATAGAACACGAAAAGGAAATAAGCCATGAGCAAAAGCAGCAAATCGCGTCGCTGTTCCACACGGAAAAAGGTGAAATAAAGGCAGCAACTGAGCGGCAAAACGGCCAGCGACCACCCCTCTTTCTGAAATATCCGCAGCAGAAGCATAAGCAACAGTATCGAGGTAATGCCGGTAATGCGCTTCAGCATCACTATAACGTCAAACGGATGGAGCTGATACAGCCAGTAGAGCAACTGCCCTCCGAGGCCCCGACGCACAAATCCACCCTCCCAGTTTATGAGCCAGTCGCTCACGGGAAAGTCGATATAGGAGAGCCTTACATACACATCGAGCCGCGAGAATATAAGCACCACAAGAAACAACCAATAGACACGGAAAGCCGTTTGCGCCACGTTGTTAAGGTGCGACGTATTATCCGTAAAACTGTTTTTGCTTATATTCATAATCACTACAGGTTGCCCGCCGAGGTTGTAAAGCCTGCAACAGCCTTGTATCAAGCTGGTTGCAGCCGCTGTTTCCGCACTGTTTGCAAAGTGGCAGGACCCTCATGCCAGGTTAATCATACTTTTATCTATTTGCAAAAATAAGCATTTCGCCCTCCCGCAGCAAATATTTCTATGGCTTTTTCCTGTTTTATCGCATTTTTGTATTTTTCTGAAAGCTCAATCAAGAAAATATTATCAATCGGCAATGCAGGCTAAAGAAAAAAGCGTAACTTTGTAGCACGTAGCCAAAACCATTGCAACAGCATGCAGCAAGTACTCATGCGGCAAGGTCATGGCTCAGCAACAAACTGAGAACTACCTTACAAACATCATGCTTAAAGCTATCAAGAACAATCTTATCGGAAGCACATTGGCCATTGCAGCCATGCTTTTTGCCTCACCACAGTTGTGGGCCCAGCGCGAAAATGTTGACCTGTCAAATTCTGATTGGTCACTAACACTCGACCGAAACGCCTCTTGGGAGGGCGACAAGCTATTTGTCAACCCGCAGTTGAGCACCCTTCCCGTCAACGAACCTACAGGAGGTTGGAGTCTTCTGACCCATCCCGACAAGCAGCAAGTTCACCTTCCTGCCACAGTAGAGGGTGAACTGTGGGGCTGGAACGGCTCAACCTACGGCGTAACGGGCAACTATGTGGGCGTGAGTTGGTGGCAAACAAAAGTCAACATACCTGCCTCGTGGGCCGGAAAGCGCATAGCGCTCCACTTCGGAGCTGTGCGTTTTCGTGCCGAAGTGTTCGTAAACCGCAAGCTGGCGGGCTATGATGCCGTCAACTCTACACCTTTCGAAATAGACATTACACCGTATGTTAGCCTGGGAAAGGTCAACGAGATAAGCGTGAGAATAACCGATCCGAACGGCAATTTCAACTGGAAGGACTCGCAAACCTATCTTTGGGGCAATCAGGTAACCAACCCAAGCCATGGCTTTGGCGGCATAACCGGCCGCGTTTCGCTTGTGGCCACACCGCAAAAGTATATAAAAGATGTGTTCGTAGAGAACACTCCCAATCCCCAAACCGTCATAGTACACGTAGAAACCACGGGCAACGAGCCACTCCATTTGGCCATAACGCCGCATGGAAGCAACAAGGTGGTGTGGCAACGCACGGTTTCCGGGCGCGACGTTGAGATACATTTACCAAACGCTAAACTCTGGGATTTGGACCATCCAAACCTTTACGACGTTAGCGTAACTATGGGCAAGGATCGCGTAAGCCGTCATTTCGGATTCCGGTGGTTCAACGTAGGCACCGTAAAAGGTGACCGAATGTTCTTCCTTAACGGCAAACGCATAACCCTTCGCACTGCCATCAGCTGGAGCTTCTGGCCCGACAACGGCATAACTCCTACCCGAGAACTCGCCATTAAGCAAGTGGCCGATGCAAAAAAGCTGGGACTAACAATGCTGAACTTCCACCGAACTATAGGCAATACCGATGTTCTCAATACTGCAGATAGCCTTGGCCTGCTCTACTTTGAAGAGCCCGGAGGCAACCAAATAAGCGTAAACATGTTCCCCTCTGTGCTTGCCAAGAACGGAGGAGTGGCCCAAGAGGCCGGCGGAATGAAGCTATCAACCGACTTTGCCTTTGCTTTCCGCAACGAAAAGCTTGCCCGCATGATTAGAAGGGACCGCTCTCACCCCTCACTTGTAATCTATAACCTGCACAATGAGCGTGGTGCCGAACCGCAACCTGAGGACTACAACGAGATGCGTATGGGGCATAGGCTCGATCCTTCACGTATAATGACCTACAATTCAAGCAACGGAAAAAACCCAGAAAGCGTGCCAGACAACCGCTTTAAGTTGCATTTGATGCCACGAGACACCACTTTTTATAATGTGGGATGGTGGGATAACCACCACGCTGGCGGCCCGGGTGTATATCATGATTACATATATCAGGGCAAGGACAACTACCTACGGTGGAGCGGAAATAAAGGAGAAATAGTCTATTGGGGCGAAGAAGGTGCCATAGGTACTCCTCCAAGGCTGCAGCTTATACGTGACGAGATAATGAGAAAGGGCGGTCCTAAAGGCTGGGAAGCCAATGATTACCTGAACTGGTATAATGCCTACGACTCCTTCTTGCGCCAATATGGATTCAGCAAGGCATTCCCCTCAGTTGATTCTCTAACCCGTAAGATGGGCAACGTGGCCTATTATTATCAAGGCAGAGTTATAGAAAACATACGCATTAGCAACACTGTCGATGCCTACGCGATAAACGGTTGGGAATCGATGAAGCTTGAAAACCACTCAGGAGTTGTAGACAACTACCGCAACTTGAAGGGCGATGCGTGGCTGATAGCCCGATACAACAGACCGTTATACCTTGCAGTGAAGCTTAATCACAAAGTTTTAGCCGTGGGAGACACCACTATGGCCGACATATACATAGTGAATGAGAAGAACATACATGGCTCAGCCCAGTTAAAAGTCGTAGCCCGCGACTCTAAAGGGCAGCTCCACGGTTCATTTACAGGACGTGTAAAAGTTAGCGGAGGCGTTGTATACGGTGAGTGTTTGAAGGAAGGTTTGCCTTTCGTAATGCGCAATCCGGGCTACACTCACATTGAAGCAACACTCTACCAAAACGGCCACGAGGTGGCCAAAGGAACTGATGAGACTTACGCTGTAAACCTTAATGCGAGCGGAATAAGCGGCAAGGGACTCGTGGCCGATACCACAGGGACCATACGTAACTTCATGAACGGATGCGGGATTGAGCTTACCGACTACCAAACAGGACGGCCACAAGGCGATTATATGATAGTGGGAGCATTTGAGCCTCAACAGTTTGGCAGTGGCTACAACGACATTTTAGAATGGGTTTACACCGGTCATACGCTCATAATAGTGGACAATCCGCTGCGCTGGGCAGACCTTTTGGCCGACAAAGAAGTACTCGACTATAGAGGATACAAGCAACTTGGCACCTCATGGTATGGTGGAAACTTCTTCTGTCGCAATCATCCGGTATTCCAAGATTTGCCATCCGACTGTGTATTCAATTGGGAATACCAATGCTTTGCTGCCTATAATCGCCGCCGAATAGGGCTCAGAGTGGCCAGTGGCGACGTAATAGTAGGATGCGTAAGCGACCATAAAAAGGAGGTTTACAGCGCAATGAGTGAAATAAAGGCAGGCCGAGGACGAATAATTATAACCACACTCGATATTCCTTCCTGCCTCCAAGGTCTTAAGAAATACGATAAACCTGTAGATCTTGACGGCATGAACGAAAGCATGAACACCTTTAACAACCGCGGACAAAATAAGGCAAACGTCGTAGGTCAACAGCTTTTGCTCAACCTTATACGCTATGCCGCGCAGACAAAGTAATTCCTCCACCAATGGTTTGGGGCAGTATCGATGTGCCTTACTGTCCTAAAACATATGCAACTTATGCCAAAAGGCTTAACGCTGGCAATGAAGATATAAAGGATTAAAAGCTTAAATGCATTAAAGAGCTGCCATAACCACAATTTGAAAGCAAATTAATTGGCAGCATAAAAAAGAATGAAGCCGTGCTAAACATAAGTATTCAGCACGGCTTCATTTTATTTATTTAATCAAATTGTCTGAGTAATCTCAGTATCATCAGTAACATATTTTGGCGACTCACCATACTTATTGGGGCCCATTTGAGAGTCAGAGCACCAAAATACGAGCAATACTATTGCGCCGACAAAAGGTATTAGTGAAATCAGAATCCACCAACCAGAATGTCCTACATCGTGCAAACGGCGGAAACCTACACCCAATGCAGGAAGGAGAAGAGCAAGACCACACAACAGATACAGCCATCCATAAAAGCTATACTCAAAAGTCAAGTCAAAGATATTATCAAGAATAGTAGCTATTACAAGTACAATAGACTGAAAGAGAACGAAATACCAATACTCAGAACGGCGTGCACGACCTTTGAATGTTGCATACTTTTTGTTCAAACAGATGCTTACCGCTTTACCGAACGATAACATCGGGAGGGCTTTAAGGTTATTTTCCATGATATATTGAATTAAAGTTTCTGCAAAGATATGCAATATTGCTTATACTAACAAGCAAAAATTAGGAAAATTGCAGCACAAACATCATTCCAAATGAAGTTCATGGCCCATCTTTTCCTTTTTTGTTTTCAAGTATTTGTAGTCGTATTTGTTTGGCGTTACTTCGATAGGAACATTCTCTACAATTTCTAACCCATATGCCTCAAGCCCCACTCGTTTGGTGGGATTGTTGGTCATGAGGCGCATTTTGTGCACTCCAAGGTGGCGAAGCATCTGTGCCCCACAGCCATAGTCGCGTTCATCGGGCTTGAAACCAAGGTGAACATTAGCCTCTACAGTATCAAGGCCCTGCTCTTGTTGCAGTTTATAGGCTGCAATCTTGTTCATGAGGCCTATTCCACGGCCCTCTTGCTGCATATAGATAAGTACTCCTTTGCCTTCTTTTTCTATCATCTGCATAGCCTTATGCAACTGTTCGCCACAGTCGCAACGCAGGCTTCCAAGTGTATCACCTGTGGCACAAGACGAATGAACACGCACCAATATGGGCTCCTCCGGTTCCCATGAGCCTTTAATAAGTGCCATGTGCTCCAGCCCATTGCTTGTCTGGCGGAAAGGAATAAGACGGAAATGACCGTATATAGTAGGCAAATCAACCTCTTGCCCCACCTCTATCAGACTCTCCTTACGCAATCTCCAAGCTATCATATCCTTGATAGAGATAACTTTCAGACCATATTGCTTGGCAAAATCCAGCAACTGCGGCAGGCGCGCCATGGTGCCATCGTCGTTCATTATCTCCATAAGAGCACCTGCTGGATAAAGTCCGGCCATACGGCAAAGATCTATTGCAGCTTCGGTATGGCCAGACCGCCGCAAGACACCATTGTCTTGAGCGTATAAAGGATTGACATGACCGGGTCTTCCAAATGTTTGCGGAGTCGATTCCGGGTCGGCCAAGGCGCGGATAGTAGCAGCACGGTCGTGAGCTGACACACCTGTTGAGCATCCTTCCAGCTTGTCTACGGTTACAGTGAAGGGAGTTCCGAGCATGGAAGTATTCTCACTTACCTGATGAGGCAGGTCAAGCTCATCGCAACGGCTGATGGTTATAGGAGCGCAAAGCACGCCACGGGCATGCTTAAGCATGAAGTTCACGTCGTCGGCCGTTATCTTTTCGGCTGCAATTATAAGGTCTCCTTCGTTCTCACGGTCCTCGTCGTCGACCACTATCACGAAATTCCCTTGCTTGAAGTCCTCAATGGCCTCCTCAATTGTATTAAGTTTCAGGTTTTCCATTATCTTACTTTATCAGTTGTTCATTTCATTTATTCTCTTCACTATAACGTCATCCACGTCACGTATTGTCCTTAAATCGTGCAAAAGGCGCAACCTGAAAGCCCACATTCTTATATAAAAGAACAGTCCGGCAGGCACTATCACGGCTGAGACTATGTTCATCCACCTGTGCTCAAAAGGTCTTGTATGAGCTTTAACCGCCAATATAGGATACTTGTTGAGCTCGGTTATCACCACCTTATCGCGGGTATTGCCAAGGTCTTCTATAACAGTTTCGAGCTGTTTGCTTATGCGTTCTATCTCGTGATCAGGCTGATAGCGGAAGAAAACATCAATAGGGTTGGCCGGACGCTTAAGGTTATGCGCTCTAACGTAATCGGAAAGCTCTGCATTTATCGTAGTAAGCGTAGCGGCATCGGCTTTATAGTCGGGGTCGTTTATTATCACTTCCTTGCTCGATATGTGCCGCTTCAGCCTCAGGCCCAAGGCCTTCATGATTATCTGTTTGCTGGCATCCCAGTTGAATACCGTTGAGTCATTGTTGGCTTTATAGGCCACAAACACTGCAAGAGGAATAAGAACAGCCGGCGAAAGCAACTCACCGAACCAGATTGTCCACATGCCTCCACGCGCCATTCTATAGCCTGTATTGTCCAGAATATAGTAAACGATGAACACAAGCACCGATACTATAATCGGAACTCCCAATCCTCCCTTTCTGATTATGGCTCCAAGGGGTGCGCCTATGAAGAAAAAGATGAGACAAGACAGAGCTACGGTGAATTTTCTTATACGTTCTATCTCGTGCTGTCGTATAACTCGGTTACCGTCTTTAGTAACGATCTGCTTGAATTCCAGGTTACTCTCGCCCTGTTGCACCTTTGATAAGGCCGCACTTACAACATTTTGGCGATCCTGTGGCGACATGTGGGCAAAGAGAGTGTCTATATTCAAGTTCTTGGCATTTATGCCTTTAACCTCTGATCTCTGTTTCTTGTCAAGTTCGGGTTCCACATAGTAGGCCATCCTTGCATCCTTATAGAATGCGGTACCAATACTATCATATGTATGTCGCAGCGAGTCGAGCGACGTGTTTATCATGGACAGGCTCTTAGTGCGGGCATTTGTGGAGAGCGGACCTGCAGCATCGAGGTCAAGATTGCCATCAAAGTCGAGCACAATGCGCTTACTCACGAATGATTCTCGCCTGTATGGCACACTCGCAGAGCTTGCAACCTGCTGCTGATTCATATTTTCGAACCACTCGCCACTCCATAATGTGAGCAGAAGATGCTTCTTCTCGGCAGTAGACTGCATCATTCCGGAGTCAGCAAGAATTATTGCTGCATCCTCAAAGCTCTCTGTCATGCGATAAATCATTATGCCATAGAGCTTTCCGGAGTCCATATCCTTATGCTGAACATAAATGTTAGTCTGCGGAATTCCATCGTAAAAGACGCCTTCAGGTATCTCCAATTCGGGGCTCTTCTGCTTCATTGCAATCAGCAACTGGGTTATCTTACGCTGCGAAGCCGGCCCAATGTTGTTCTGAAAGACAAAAGAAGAGATTGAAATAAAGACGCAAATGATTATCAAAGACCTAAAAGACTGGAAGAGAGAGATGCCTGCCGCCTTGATGGCCGTAAGCTCACTGCTCTCACCAAGGTTACCATACGTGATAAGAGATGACAGCAATATGGCCAAAGGAAGGGCCTGAGGAACAAGCATAAGACCAAGATACCAGAAGAATTGGGCCATAATATCGAGCGTAAGACCTTTGCCAATAAGCGTGTCTATGTACTGCCAGAGGAACTGCATCATAAGCACAAACTGGCAAATGAAGAAGGTTCCAACGAACAGTAGGCCAAACTGCCGCATTATAAATATGTCTAATTTTCTGACTCTTAGCATATATCACAGCACCATACAGCCGGAAGAGGCGCACAATGTGGTTGCAAAGATACATATTTTTTATCAATCGGCGCAATCAATACATTTTTTATTATCTGCCATAATCAGCTCTTTCTGCATGAGAATAGAGCATGGCCGACATCTGACAAGCCAAATAATCCACAATTGAACCAACAATACAATAAAACCGGCAAAGTGGCGTTTAAGTTAAAAAGAGTCATGACTAAGAAATTAATCCTACTGTTGGTAGCCGTGCTTGGGCTTCTGTTGCCATCCGAAGCACAAGACAGGGTGGTGCAAAACCGCCCATACACCGATTTGCGCACATTGCATTTCGGCGTACTTCTTGGCACCCATCTGCAGGATTTAGAGTTCGTTAACCGCGGCCCTAATATGGTTACCGACGACAATGGCACTGCCGAGAAACTGGTAACCATGGACGACGACCGCTGGGATGCAGGCTTTACGGTTGGCGTTTTGGCCGAACTGAGACTCAATCAGACCTTTCAGCTACGCGTAGCCCCTGCGCTTTACTTCGGCACCCGGCACCTAACATTCCACAATTTCACCGATAAAGACGGCGAAGGCAATCCCCTGACAGAGTCGCAGACGCTCAAAACAGCTTACATATCGTGCGCTTTCGACCTCATTGCCGCTGCCCCGCGCTTCAACAATCACCGCCCTTACTTCATGGCCGGCATCAATCCGGTGATGAATCTCACCAACCGCGACAACGATTACATAAAGCTTAAGCGTGGCGATGCATACTTGGAGTTTGGCTTTGGCTGTGACTTCTACCTGCCATTCTTCAAACTCAGGCCCGAGCTTAAGTTCATGTACGGACTCAGTAACTGTCTTGACACCAACCATCCGCAAAACCTTCGCAACAAGGACATGATAAAATATGCCGACTGTGTTACCGAAGCGCACTCCAAAATCATTGCCCTTACTTTCTACTTTGAATAAAGTAGGGAAATCCCCACACTTTTTAGGGAAAAAATTTTTGCTGCTTTCTGACTTATAAGTAACTTTGTCCGCATAAAAGAAAGGGTATAATCATGAGAAAAGACATATCAGCAATGGCACTTGCAGGAGCTCTTCTGCTTGGCTCTTGCGGCACCTACACCGGCTCGGGGGCCTATGTTGGCGCTTCGCTTGGAAGCATTCTCGGTTCTGCTATCGGTGGCTTAAGCGACGGACCCCGCGGTTCTGACCTCGGCACCATTATAGGAATGGCCGGAGGAGCTGCTGTTGGTGCTGCCGTAGGGCTGGCTGCCGACCAAGCTCAACAGGCAAGAGTGAAGGAAGATGTCAAGCAAATCAGACAGCGCAGGCAGCAAAGGCAGAACGACGACAGCTACTATACGCCACAGAATAATAATTATAACAGCGACTATAACAGCTCTGACAACAGCGGCTTTGACCCATCAAACAGTGGCGACGACCGCATTTACGACTTCCAAAGCAGCGACTACACGGGCTCGTACAGCGCAAGCAAGCCCACGACAAACGTTCCGGCGGAGTCCAGTGTGGACGATTTGGTAAAAAACTACACCTATAATCCGCATCTTGAAATACTCAACGCGCGCTTCGTCGACAACAATCAAGACGGCGCCCTGTCGAGAAACGAGATAGGAAAGATTATCTTCGAAATCACGAACTCAGGCAAACAAGCCGTAAGCGATGTGGTTCCGACAGTGGTAGTAGTGAGTGGCAACCGCCATATATACGTAAGTCCGAGCCTGCACATAGAAAGTATTGCCCCTGAAGGCAAGATTCGATACACCGCTATAGTCAAGGCCGACGGCAAATTGAAAGCCGGAAGCGAGAAATTTGCACTGAGTGTGCTGCAAGGAGGCAACAAGATTTCAGACGTAGTAGAGTTCGACATTCCTACAAGGAAATAAACTTGAAAAAAACAAAAGCAACCATACCACAGGGCCGAAAGACAAAACAACATTGTCTTTCGACCCCTTTTCGTGTTAAAAGCAATTGGTTTCACATCACTAAGCAATAGTTTTACTACCTAAAAGCAATAGGTTTACAACGGCGAAAGAGCTTCTACAACACTATTATACCAATGAAACCGCTTGAAAACTAACGCAAAATGGCAATTGCGTATAAAACATTTAAAATCACAACATTTAGGGATTGGCTAATTAAAATAAAAGACTTAACTTTGCAACCGATTTTAAAACCTCATGTTTTTTAGATGAAAAGATTTCTACTTTCAGGATTTATGGCTTTATCCTTGTTGCCGTTTTCGACAAAGATAAGTGCGGCAAACTATGTCAAAATTACCGACAGCACCGGCCAGAGTGTTACCTTTGCCCTTTCAGAAAAGCCCAAAGTCACAATTACAGCCACCAATCTGGCAATCACAACAGCAAACGACACACTGTATTATCCGCTCACCCAATACCGCAAGTTCGAGCTAACTGACAACGAGACTACTGCCATAAGCACTCCAACCGAGAGCAACGGCAGCAACATTGTCGTGAAAATGGGGCAAGGAACTTTGCTTTTTGAGGGCCTGAAGCCCGGCTCCGGCGTAGCGGTCTACAATGTAGGCGGTTCTCTTACTGGCAGCGCCAAGGCCTCTTCTAACGGCAACGCCACACTCAACCTGAACGGACAGAAGGGCATAATCATAGTAAAAACAAACAATAAGACATTTAAATTTCTCAACAAGTAAATGAAAAAGATTGTATCTATCATAGCATTCGCCCTGCTGGCAGTATCTTCTGCAGTCCAGGCACAAACAATAACCATCAACAAAGTTGACGGAAACAAAATCACATATCAAGCTTCTGAGATTACGAGCATAGAGTTCAACCCTGCCGAAACTGCTGCACAGAAAGCCGCAGGAACCTATACCGGCGACGACAGTCTGAACATTGCAAACACGTGGAGCTACAAATCGGGAACCTGTCAATACAACATCACAGCCAATGAGGATGGCACCATCAACGTGATAGTGCCCGATCAGAAGTTCGCTGGCACTGTTGTCGGCGACATAGAGCAAGGCACCTTCACCATAAGCAATATAGCTTTCGACGAGAGCCGCAATGCTTTCTACCGTGACTATAGCGGTGACGGACTGAAAGCACACGTGAAAATGGTTAACAACGGACAAACAACCAGAGACGCCGACTTCCAACTCAACAAGGCCAACATAACCATAACTGTGAGCGAAGACGCCAAGACCGTAACCATAGTAAACACCTACACATTCGGCAATATGCCGATGATGATGACCGGAACCTTCGTCGGCACCAAATAAATCCGAATGAAACACGGCATAGCTTTATTCCTTACGATTTGCTGTATTGCAGCTTTGACCACCTCGTGCGAGGGCATCTTAAGCGGAATATACGACGAACCAACCGACCAGAAAGCGGTAACGGTGAGGGGACAGCTCTATGTCGACGCCACAAGTTGGCGCGACTGGTACTACATAGACTTCGATTCGCTGCAAGCTCTTGCAGCAGACTCCGACAGTATAGGCCTTCAGAGAGCGCAAACCCACTTCACTCCATACCCTATTCCTACGGAAGAAACCGCAGGAAACGACTCTTCGGGCATATACACCTACTGGTTTGACGTGTGGAATAAGGGACTTGCCGTCAACGAACTGCGCGAATACAAGCACACAGCCACACAACCTGAGCCCCCACACTGGAGCATTGCCGTTCACAGACAGGAAGCTCGGACCAACGGAGGCGCTGTGCTCGAAACCCAATATACATCCATGAACGATCTGCCGGAAACAAGTGAGCCATTCCATGACATGGAGTTCACGCCCGACGAGTGGTCTGAAAACGACGTATGGGTGGACCAATCGCGCATGCTCACCTCACTAATTGGCTGTCAGGGCATACGCATCAACCGCCTGTTGTCGTCATGGCTGGTGGTCAATATCCCCCCTATCCCGCCCTCATACAGCAGCAACAACCACGTGTTCATAATACGACTGAACAACGGTAAGTATGCCGCCGTGCAACTGGAGAACTACATGAACGCGGAAGGACAGAAGTGTTGGCTCACCATTAATTATAAATACCCATACTGACACCGGCCACACCGAAGAACGAAGCCCATGAAACATTGCTCCCGCCATATAGCCATCTTAGCCTTAACCTTGCTGGCCACGACCGCCAAGGCTCAGGAAAGCAATGACTCTATATTCCGTAAGACGCAGCAACTCGACGACGTTGTGATAACCGGAACACGCACACCGAAGTCTATTCTAAAAACTCCGGTGCTGACACAGCTAATAACCCACAGCGACATAGAGAAGGCTGATGCCACTAATCTGCGCGACTTGCTGCAGCAAACCCTACCCGGTTTGGAGTTCAGCTATGCCAAAAACCAGCAAGTTCACCTCAACTTCTCAGGTTTCGGAGGGCAGAGTGTGCTCGTACTTGTGGATGGAGAGCGGCTCGCTGGTGAGACAATGGACGACGTAGACTTTGAAAGGCTGACCATGGACAACATTGACCACGTTGAGATAGTAAAAGGAGCGGCCTCTGCCCTTTACGGTTCAAATGCCACCGGCGGTGTAATCAACGTCATAACCAAGAACAAAGCCAAGCCTTTCGGCATAAATGCCAACATCCGTTGGGGCCGTTACAACGAGCACAGGGCAGGCTTTTCTATGCAGAACTCAGGCAAACGGGTGTCAAATATCTTCTCAGCAAGTCTCAATAGCATTGACAACTACAACGTAAAGAACAAGTCCAACCCAAAGGCCATGGTGGTAAACACCATTTTTGGTGGTGATACCTACAACCTGAACGACAGGTTCACATTCAAGCCTACAGACAGACTGAAGCTCAGTGCACGTGCCGGCTACTTCTTCAGGCAGGTAGAACGCTCAGCCGATGAGCCGGAACGGTATCGAGATTTTAGCGGAGGGCTGCGCGGAGAGTGGGCTTTGGCCGACCATCAGAGCCTGGATATGTCGTATTCCTTTGACCAATACGACAAGTCAGATTACATAAAAGCCACCGATCTCGACGTACGCGACTACAGTAACGTACAGAACAGCGTGCGTGCACTATACACCAACTACCTAGGAGATGATGTTCTGACTGCAGGAGCCGATTTTCTTTACGATTATTTGTACAATACCAAGCTCAACAACACGCCCCGACAGCAGTCGTTTGACGTATTTACCCAGTACGACTGGACGCTAAACGACATTTGGGAAATAGTGGGAGCACTGCGCTATGACTATTTTTCAAACAACTCTACCAACCGAATCACGCCGAAACTGAGCATACGCCACACTCCGATAAAGCACCTAAACGTGCGTTTTGGCTACGGAATGGGCTTTCGTGCCCCAACTTTGAAAGAGCTGTACTACGACTTCAACATGATAGGAGTGTGGATAATAGAGGGCAATCCCAATCTGAAGCCGGAGGTGAGCAACAACTTCAACCTCTCACTTGAATATACCCGCAACAACTATAGCTTTGTGGTTAACGGCTACTACAATCTGGTTAAGGACAAGATTACAACGGGAATACCCTACTATCCATCAGCATCAGAGCCTATGCCCCATCTGCCCTACATCAACTTGCACCACTTCCGCGTGAGCGGATTTGAGGCTTCTGGGCGCATTCGCTGGGCTTGCGGCATCACGGCAAAGCTTAATTACAACTACACACATGAGCAAGTGATGCGCAGTAGCGGCAATGTGCTGCCCAGTAGCTATATTCCCGCACGCAAGCATTCCCTTACTTGCAACGTAGACTACACGCATCAGTTCAGCCGAAACTATGGGTTGACGGCCATAATCAATGGCCGCTGGCTCTCAGGGTTGGACAATCAGGAATACGTAGACTACATGGATGTGAGCAAAGGCACCACTTCCGTACACTATCCGGCATACACTTACTGGCGGTTGTCGCTACAAAACCGCATAGGAAAGCACGTTAAGGTGATTCTGACCTACGATAATCTGTTCAACTATAAACCGGATTATCACTACCTTAACGCTCCTCTGACCAACGGAACCAACGTACAACTGGGCGCATCGGTAGACTTCTGAGCGCTCAAACACGAACATACTGACCGGTAAAGGAAATATGAAAATGCCGCAGAACAGGCCTTTTTATTAAGGAAAACCTTGACTTTGGCCTTAAGATAATGTAACTTTGCAAACGCAAACTGAGCCGTTTAGGTTTGCGCTTATACCACTTACAAAATATCCTTAATACAGGACACGTAGAAGCAAAAGGCAGAATGGCAAAATCATCGCTATTCTATAAACCAACTACAGAAATCCGAGAAAATTATTATGACACTTGCGTAAACTTATTACGAGACTCCCGTAAACCGATTACGAGGCTTTCGTAATGTCGTTACGGAAGTTCCGTAATGCGATTACGAGAGTCCCGTAACGACATTACAAAAGCGCCGTAATCTGATTACGGCACCGGTTTAGTTCTCATATAGCTTTTATTGTACGGACAAAAAGGTCTTCTTATTTAAGATAAGATTATAATTATCAGATAGTTATACTTATCTTAAGCCACCATGGAATTATATTTTCGGCCGTCTCATGGTTTTGCCTCAATCCTTAGTAAAGGCAATTGCCATGGGGCGAAAGCATTAAGGCAATATTCTAGCCACACGTATTCCGGGGTTCCAACTGCGCTGATCCAGATAGTGGCGGAGCGTCTCTCGAGCCTCAACCACCTTGTTTCCGTTCTTCTTAAGAGCAGACGCGTTGAGCAGATGCAGACCATCTGAGTGCCAAACAGCAATACCGAGATGGGTGGTATCAAGACCTTTCTTATTGGTGGTTATGGCTATAATGTCGCCATCATGAACCGTTTGACGCATCAGTTTCGTGTTGTTTATCTTCGATTTTGGTATGTACCTCACCTCAAGTCCATCGGTTTGGCGCTCCAGTTTCTTAAGTTCCCGCACCCGGTCGGGCCTGTTGCGCAGCATGTCGTAGGCCGATGAATGGGTGGTCATATAGGTAGTTTCTATCCGTTGCACTGCCGAGAAAGGCGGATTGGGCGAATCCACTTGCCTGACAAAGCCTTTCTGCTCGTTGTCGCTTACCCACCACTGGTAGTAATGCAACCTTTTGGCATAGCTTAGCTGACCTCCACGATAGCGTATGCGCTGCAACATTGCCTTGAAGTCAGCAAAAGTGGTCTGTCCACGCAACGTACAGAGCGACAAAGCCACCACATTCTCAAGATAAGTGGTGCAGTCAAGCTCTTTCATGTTTATCACAAGGGCCTCCTCTTTGCTTCTATCAAGCGTATGAGCCACATAAGGCACGCCCAAGAAATGACGTGCATAAAAGAGCGTCATGGCTTCTTTGCCCTTCTGTTTTAGCACTTTTGCACCCTCGGCCAGTAAAGAATCTACAGCATTAAGGGGCCTTCTGCTCGTCGTATTGCCGGTTTTGGTAGCTGGAGTGGCAGTTTTGCGCACAGATTCGGTGGCTTTGGACTGCCTGTTTTGGCCGGAACACCCCATTGCAACAAACATAACAGCCAACAGAATAAGGCTTTTATTACGGAAAATCATCAGCTTTCTATACATTATATATAAGAGGTCGGACGACGAAAAGATTTCCGGCCACTGCTATTTCATTTGTTAAGGAGCTCTTTTGTCTTTTTCTTCAAATTGCTGAAAAAATCGCTCCACACGTGGGTTTCCTCCTTTTTAGTGTTTGCTTTCGGATTAAGACGCTGCGGTTGCTTGGCTTGTGACTCCTGCTGATTGCCCCACTTGGGCATATACTCATAACCAAGCTCTGCTATTTCGAAGTCAACTTCAGGCAAATCAAACTTTTTCTTAACGGCATATGGCGGTCTTACTTCCTCATTATAAAGGCTAACTTCTACCATTGCGGTGCCTTGATTTACAAATCCCAGTTCTCTTGCGGCCGCAAGGCTCAAGTCTATGACGCGAGAGCGGCCAAAAGGCCCCCTGTCGGCAACCCTTACAACCACCTCTTTGCCGTTCTGTGGGTTTCGAACCAGCAGTTTTGTACCCAAAGGATAGTACTTATGGGCACATACTAATGAATCACGATGATACCGTGAGCCATCACTCATGCGGCGGCCATGCAGCCTATTGGAATAGTAAGAGGCTTTACCCCGTTGCTGAGCAAGCGACGGGACAAAGCCTCCAAGTATTAATAACAATAATAGATAAACTGTTTTATATCTCACTCTTTATTGTTTTGGTTCCTATTATACGATGCCTTGGGCCAGCATAGCCTTGGCAACCTTCATGAATCCTGCAATATTGGCACCCTTGACATAGTCAATATAGCCGTCAGGTTCCTTGCCATACTCCACGCATTGGTCATGGATGGAGTTCATGATGTAGTGCAGTTTGTCGTCAACTTCCTGAGCACTCCAGTGCAAACGCATTGAGTTCTGGGTCATTTCCAAGCCGCTTGTGGCCACGCCACCAGCGTTAACAGCCTTGCCTGGAGCAAACAACTGGCGTGCATTGACAAACTTCTCTACTGCCTCAGCGGTGCAACCCATGTTGCTTACCTCGGCAACACAGAGTGGATGGTTGGCAAGTATGAGGTCGGCATCGTGACCGTCGAGTTCGTTTTGTGTGGCACAGGTCAAGTATATGTCAGCTTTCTGCTCCCAAGGTTTCTTTCCTGGGAAGAACTTAGCACCGGTATACTTCTCTGCATAAGGCTCACAGATGTCGTCTCCCGTAGCTCTTAGCTCCAGCATGTACTCATTTTTCTCGCCACTAATGCCATCCGGATCGTAGATATAACCGTCAGGACCACTTATTGTTATAACCTTGGCACCGAGCTGGGTTGCCTTTTTCACTGCGCCCCAGGCCACATTGCCGAATCCTGACACTGCCACGGTCTTGCCTTTTATGTCGAGTCCCTTGTCCTGCATCATGTGATGAACGAAATAGAGAGCACCAAAGCCGGTGGCTTCAGGGCGTAATATAGAGCCGCCCCACTCCATTCCCTTGCCGGTAAGCATGCCTTGGAACTGGTGAGTCAGTTTCTTGTACTGCCCGAACAGGTAACCTATTTCACGCCCACCTACGCCAATATCGCCTGCAGGAATATCCTCGTCAGGACCTATGTAGCGGTAAAGCTCATTCATAAAGGCCTGACAGAAGCGCATTACCTCAGCATCGCTCTTGCCACGTGGCGAGAAGTCGCTGCCGCCCTTGCCTCCACCCATCGGCAATGTGGTGAGAGCATTTTTGAAAGTTTGCTCAAAGCCGAGGAACTTTAGGATGGAAAGGTTGACAGAAGCATGAAATCTGAGTCCTCCCTTATAAGGACCAATGGCAGAATTGAACTGAACGCGGTAGCCAAGGTTAACCTGCACCTCGCCCTTATCATCGACCCATGGCACGCGGAAAGTGTAAATGCGCTCCGGTTCCACCATACGCTCTATGATTTTGGCACGTTCGAACTCGGGATGACGGTTATAAACGTCCTTAACCGAGATGAGAACCTCTCTTACTGCCTGCAAGTACTCCGACTCTCCGGGGTGCTTACGCTCCAGTTGTTGCATTATTTTCTCTACTTCCATAATATATAGAATGTTTAAGTTGGGTTGTATCAAATTGTCAATTGGCACTGCAAATATATTTAATCTTACCCAAACCGCCAAATCAATTTGCAGTTATTTTACAGATATAGTATTGACTTTAAGGTTCTTTTCATTATTAATAAGCGGCAATATCGGCATCTCAAATCTGACAAAAAATAAAGAAAAGAAAGCAATAGCTTTCCATCCGTACACCATTACGGTTTCAAAGCCGGCAATTTGTGTCCTATTCTGTATAAAAAACAAAAACTTACAGACAAAAATATCCGCAATACAGAAAAACTCAGTAACTTTGTCCTCAGTGATTATCAACAAATACCGCATGCAGGCACTTGTGCTTCCGAACCGTGAAAGAAGCGGTTTATGATAACCAACACAACGCTTGCGAATTAACATCTTGGCTATAACCAATGAGCAGCAAACTACCAGAAAAATGGACTAACTTCTATTTGAAGGATGTTTCCTTTGCCAACCTGATGATGAGACGCATATACAACGTGCTCATAGTGGCAAATCCATACGACGCTTTTATGCTCGAGGACGACGGAAGAATAGAAGAAAAGGTTTATAATGAATATATGGAGCTGGGATTACGTTACCCTCCAACCTTCACTCAGGCCTCAACACTCGACGAAGCACAAAAGATTCTGACCACAACCCACGTTGATCTTGTGATATGTATGCCGGGTAACGCCGACAATGACGCCTTTAGCGTGGCCCGAGGCATTAAGGAGAAGTTCCCGAAAATACACTGTGTGGTGCTCACTCCATTCAGTCACGGCATCACTAAGCGTATGGAGAACGAGGATTTGAGCATATTCGACTACGTGTTCTGTTGGCTTGGCAACACAAACTTGATTCTTTCTATCATCAAACTCCTTGAAGACAAGATGAATTTGGACAACGATCTCAAGATAGGAGTACAGATGATACTGCTCGTTGAAGACTCAATACGCTTCTATAGCAGCATATTGCCCAATCTTTACAACTACATCCTGAAGCAAAGTCAGAACTTTGCAACCGAAGCTCTCACCCCTCACGACAAGTCGATGCGAATGCGCGGCCGACCGAAGGTGGTGCTGGCACGCAACTATGAGGAGGCATGGCGGCTCTATAGCACATATAGAGACAACTGTCTCGGCGTGATCAGCGACGTAAGGTTCCCCGTCGACAACGTGAAAGATTCAATGGCAGGCTTCAAACTGCTGCGACAGATAAGAAAAGACAATGAGTATGTGCCCCTGATCATGGAGAGTTCGGAGGAGTCTAACCGTGAAGAGGCTCAAAAAGAGGGCTTCCGCTTCGTGGATAAGAACTCAAAGAAGCTCTCAATAGACCTGCGCCACGTGCTCGAAGAACACATGGGGTTCGGCGATTTCATATTCCGCGACCCTCACACCCACAAAGAAGTGGCACGCATAAGTTCGCTAAAGGAACTACAAGACAATGTCTTCACCATTCCCTACGACTCTATGCTCTACCACATAAGCCGTAACCACATGAGCCGATGGCTATCAGCGCGGGCCATTTTCCCTGTAGCAGAATTTCTGAAGCACATCACTTGGCATGCACTTCAGGACGTAGACGCTCACCGTAAAATTATTTTCGACGCTATAGTACAATATCGCAGGATGAAGAATCAAGGTGTTGTGGCTGAGTTTGACCGCAGGAAATTCGACCGTTACGCCCACTTCGCACGCATAGGCGACGGCTCCTTGGGTGGCAAAGGACGTGGATTGGCCTTCCTTGACAATGTAATAAAGCGTCATCCTGAGATAAACAAGTTCCCGAATGCCACAGTTCAGATTCCCAAGACCGTGGTATTGTGTACCGACATCTTTGATAACTTCATGGAGCAGAACGACCTTTACCAGATAGCTTTGAGCGATGCACCCGACGAAGAGATACTCGACAGGTTTCTAAAGGCCCAATTGCCCGACTCTCTTATAGCCGATTTCTTTGCCTTTTTCGATGCTACGCGCTCGCCAATAGCCATCCGTTCGTCATCATTACTAGAGGATGCACACTACCAACCATTTGCCGGAGTGTATAGCACCTACATGATTCCATGCCTCGACGATAAGTACGAGATGCTACGAATGCTGGCAGCAGCCATCAAGAGCGTTTATGCATCAGTTTATTATCACGACTCCAAGGCTTACATGATGGCCACAAGCAACGTTATTGACCAAGAAAA